>JAMWCJ010000077.1 GCA_023818645.1 Candidatus Omnitrophota bacterium
TTGTCTCTTTCCATACATTTGCATCTGCATATGGTTTTAAGTTTATTGAATAGTTAATGTAAACTTTATTATTATTTATTGTTGTAGGATATTCAAACCACTGATATATCCATCCTTTGTGAAAATACTTTCTTGTCCAGTAAAAATAAGGCATATAACCTGGGCATAAAAGAAACATAGGATCTGGCAAATATCTTCCTTTTCCTGTCTGTCTCCATCCTATACATAAAATACCAAGTCCTACATATCCAGGTGCATTTGTAGGTTCTGGTGGTTGTTTCATCCATATCGTTGGAGTTGAAGTACTCCATATTGGATTTCCTCCCACTGGAATAAAACCATCATAATCATTTGCATAAATATGAGTTGCAAGACCAATCTGTTTTAAATTGTTTAAACATACTGCTCTTCTTGCATTTTCTCTTGCCCTTGCAAGTGCAGGTAAAAGCATCGCTGCAAGAATCGCAATTATTGTAACTACAACAAGCAACTCTATAAGCGTAAATCCTTTTCTTCTCATAATCTCACCTCCTTTTTGAATTTTTTTAAGGTATATTCTTTTATCCATAATATATGTTTTTTTATTATTTTAGATGCTTTTTCAGTATCTTTTTTTATTAATGCTTTTAGAATTTTGTTATGAGAATAAGGATTTGGGTCTATTTTATATGAAATACTTTTTTTAGGTAATGACATGAAGAAGGGAAACATATAGAGTTTTTTAATTAGATGTTTTAAATACCAATTACCACAATGATCCACTATTTTCTCATGGAAAAGTATATCATATCTTTTTGCTTCTTTGTCCTTCCTTTCTCTTCTCGCTTGATTATATTTCTTTACATAAGTTTTTAATTCTTTTATATCTTTTTCTTTTATGTTTTTAATCGTTTTTTTTATCGCATATGTCTCTATTAATATTCTCACATCATATACACTCTCTATATCTTCTTTTGTAAACTTTCTTATCTTTATACCACTATTTCTTCTTCCGCTTATTATCCCTTCACTTTCAAGGATTTTTAAAACTTCTCTTACAGGAGTCCTACTTACCTTAAATTTTGAAGCAATCTTTCCCTCTGTAATCTTCTTTTTTCCATTCAAACTTAAATTTGTAAGTAAATACTCAATTATCTCTTCTCTTAATTCTTTTGCTTTTGTTCTCATTTGTATACATATTACCTTATTTTTTTATTTTGTCAAGTTTAATTTGTATACATATCATTTTTTTCAAAATCTTTTCAGTTAATTTCTCCTTATTATAGTATAAAACCTGATTATCATTAAGTTTATCTATAGGAAGGACGAGTGAATACAGTTTTAGAATTCAGTCGTCAAACATGGGTTAATTTTATTCTTCTCTGTTTCTTTTATTTTTTAAGGGCAGAAACAAAATGTTTAATATATGATTGAGGTCTTTCATATTCAACACTTTTATTTTTTCTTAAATTGAACTTAAAATTTTTTAGTCCTGAACAACAAATTGACTTAAATGTCTAAATGCTATTATTAACCCTTCGTCTTCTTTCCCTTTTTCTACCCTATCATGATATACAGCATCATGCCATCCTTCTATATTTAAGTCATTTTTATAACCAACCCTTATAAGTTCTTTTATACACAAACGCCAGTCAGTATCACCCAAACCAGGAAAACAATGTTCAATTGCTCCATAATGCCATATACCATATTTTTCCAGTATATCTCGGTTAACATGTGCATCCTTTGCATGAACATGATAAATTCTCTTTCCAAACTCTCTTATTGTAATAATCGGATCTATAAATTGACATATTAAATGGCTTGGATCCCATTCAAGCCCAATTGCTTCTGACTTAACTTCTGAAAAACCGATCTCCCACATTTTTGGAGTGCACATAAAGTTTATTCCATTACTCGGAGTATGAAATTCTCCCATCGGGCAATGCTCAAAAGCAATTTTTACTCCATGATCTTCAGCAAATTTTGCATGTTCACTCCATATCTCAACAAACTTTGGTATACTTTCTTTAAGCGGTTTCCCAACAATCCTACCTGAAAATCCAGCAACAACAGGAACTCCCATTTTTTCTGCAAGTATTATTACATCTCTTACAAGTTTTTTATACTCCTGTCCCTTTTCCGGATCCATATGATTTACATAAAAACCAGCAAGACATGAAATCCTTATATCATTTGCTCTGTAATATTCCGCTACTTCTTTTGCCTTCGTTTCCCATCCATCCTTACCAGGAAAAAAATCATCATTTAGCCCAACTCTCAACTCACAACTTTTAAAACCCACTCTCTTTGCAAATTCAATTCTTTCCTTATCAAAAGACATCATAAATCCAATCCTCATTTTTTCCCTCCTTTTTTATAGAATTATAAACTTTCAAAACAATATGTCAAGGAAATATTCTTTCCTATTTGTAAAGTATCAGGTTTATTCACTTTTAAAGTTTTAATTTTTATGGTATTATAAATTTTTAAAACTAAACACAGGAGAAAAAATGGACTGGTATGAATATGAAAGAGAAAATGGTGTAAAATTGATATATAAAAGATTTCCTGAATTCCATTCTGTTGCTGTTGGAGTATTTATTAAAACAGGGAGTAGATTTGAGAATTCTAAACTTGCTGGCATTTCTCATTTTATAGAACATTTATTATTTAAAGGAACAAAGAATAGAAGTTGCAATGAGATAAAAGAAACAATTGAAGGAGTTGGTGGTAGTTTTAATGGTTTTACATCAACAGAAGCAACCTGTTATTGGATTAAAATTCTTGATAAATATATTGATTTAAGTTTTGATGTTCTCTCGGATATGATAAAAAACCCTCTCTTAAAAGAAGAAGACATTGAAAAAGAGAGAAATGTAATAATTGAAGAGATAAATATGTACCGTGATATCCCAGCAAGATATGTTCATGAAATATTTGATAATTTAATATTTGAAGACCATCCCCTTGGTATACCAATTTCCGGAACTCCTGAAACACTTAAAAATATAAAAAGAGAAGATTTAATCAACTATATTAACTCAAATTATTCAGGAGAAAATATTGTTGTAAGTGTTGCTGGGAAATTTGAAATAAAAAAACTTAAAAAATTATTTGATAATTTTTTTGAAGGCATTGAAAGAAAAAAAGAAAATGATTTTGAAAAATGGAGGGGGAAAACAAATGGACCAAAAGTTAAACTTATGATTAAAGATACAGAACAGACACATATATCATTTGGTGGTTTCGCATATTCATCTGAAGATGAAAAAAAGTATCCTTTAAGTGTTTTAAATATAATTTTGGGTGGAAATATGAGCAGTAGATTATTTAATAGAATTAGAGAGACGCTCGGTCTGGCATATGAAATAAGAAGTTTTGTTAGACAGTATAAAGATACTGGAATATTTAATATTTCTGCTGGTATATCACCTGAAAATCTTGAAAAAACAATAATTGAAATAATAAAAGAATTGAAAGAAATAAAAGAGAATGGAGTTAAACAAGATGAAGTTGAAAGAGCAAAGAAATTTTTAATCTCCCAGATTTTGATGGGACTTGAAGATAATCTTGAATATATGTTATGGATTGGAGAACAAAAACTTTTGAAAAAGAAGATGGAAAAAATAAATGAGATAGTTAAAAAAATTGAAAAAGTAAAAAGAGATGAAGTTGAACAAGTTGCGAAAGATTTATACAGAAAAGAAAATTTATATCTTGCAGTTATATCAAAAAGTGGCGATGAATCAAGATTAACAGAAATAATAAGTGAAGTTTAAAAAGGGGAAATTATGGTAAAAAGATTATGGACAAAAATTTGGGACAGATATTTTGAAATTTACAGATTATTGGGGATTGTTGAAAAAATTTTCCTTTCAATTATATTTTCAATTTTAACAGCGATTTCTGCACAAATATATTTAAAACTTCCTTTTACCCCTGTCCCAGTAACTTTACAGACATTTACGGTCTTACTCTCAGGGATATTACTTGGTAAAAATTATGGATCTCTATCCCAAATTTTTTATTTTATAGGTGGGATTTCAGGAATTGGTTGGTTTTATGGCGGACAGAGCGGGATTTTGAGACCTACAACTGGTTATATAATTGGTTTTATTTTTGCTTCTTACATTGCTGGATATTTTAGTGAAAAAGAAAGAAAAGTTTTTGGAATGATATTTGCATCATTGGTAATTTATATTCTTGGCATTTTGTATCTTGGAATTTTCTTCAACAAAAGTGTAAAAGATTTAATTTTGATAGGGATTTTACCTTTTATTCCATTTGATATAGTTAAAGGTCTTATTGCTGGTCTATTCGCAGAAAGCATTAAAGGGAGAAAAAAAGATGAAGAAATATAATGTATGTGTTGTTGGTGCTGGTATGGTTGGTAAAAAAATGGTTGAAATATTAATTGAGAGGAATTTTCCTTTTAAAAATTTAAAGATTCTCGCAACAAAAGAAAGAGAAGAAGAAATAAATGGAAGGATTTTTAAAATTGAACAGACAAATATTGAAAAATTTGAAGATATTGATATTGCTTTTTTTGCTGGAACTGAAGGTGAAAAAGGAGCAAGTAAACTTTTTGGATGGTCTGCTGTAGAAAAAGGATGTATTGTTATAGATAATGGTGCAGATTTCAGAATGGATGAAAGAGTTCCACTTGTAGTTCCTGAGGTTAATTTCCATTCTTTAAAAAAACATCAAGGTTTTATTTCAAATCCGAATTGCTCAACAATTCAGATGGTAGTTGCTCTCTATCCTCTCCATCTTGAATTTGGATTAAAAAGGATTATTGTATCAACATATCAAGCAGTTTCAGGCACAGGAAAAAAAGCAGTTGAGGAATTAGAAAAACAAGTTGAAAGTTATGTAAAAAGAGAAAAGATAGTAAATGAAGTTTATCCATATCAAATTTTTGGAAATGTAATTCCTGAAATTGGTTCTTTAAGTGATGAATTTTCTGGCTACTATACAGAAGAAGTGAAAATGATTAAAGAAACAAGAAAAATTTTAGAATTACCTGACCTTGCAATTTCTGCAACGACTGTGAGAGTCCCTGTATTCAATGGGCATTCGGAAAGTATAACTGCACAATTTGAGAAAAATCCTGATATAAAAAAAGCAAGAGAAGTACTTGAAAAATTTCCTGGTATAAAGGTAATAGACCAGCCAGAAAAAAGTTTATATCCTACTCCTTTATTTGTTTCTGGAAAAGATGAAGTATTTGTTGGAAGAATAAGAAAAAATCCAGCCTTTGAAAACTCTCTTGACCTGTGGGTTGTTGCTGATAATATTAGAAAAGGTGCTGCGTTAAATGCTATACAGATTGCAGAAAAAATGATTGAAATGAAACTTGTATAATTATTTTAAAATTTTATTAACGAAAAAACATCATAATTTTTTAGTTTTTCTCTGCCATTTAAATCAGTAAGTTCAACAAGAAATAAAATTTTTTCAACAATACCACCACATTTTTCTATCAATTTTACAGAAGCAAGTGCAGTTCCACCTGTAGCAAGTAAATCATCAATAAGAACAACTTTCTCTCCTTTTTCTATTGCATCCTCATGTATTTCAATTGTATCTGTTCCATACTCAAGGTCATAATCTATTCTTACTTTTTTCCAAGGAAGTTTACCTGACTTTCTTATTGGAACAAAACCTATACCAAGTAAATACGCAAGAGAGGCACCAAATATAAAACCCCTTGATTCAATTGCAACAACTTTCTTTATATCTTTTGGCGTTTCTTTTTTAAAAATTGTAATCACTTTTTTAAAAGCATTACCATCCTGAAGTATTGGAGTAATATCCCTGAACAAAATACCTTTTTTTGGAAAATCAGGGATTGTCCGAATAAGATTCTTCAATTCTTTCATTTTTCATCTCCTCCCATTCTTCTCTTAATTTTTTCAAACATATCTTTTTAATTTGATGAATCCTCTGTCTTGTTAAATCAAGTTTTTTCGCTATCTCTTTATAACTATATTGGATACCATCTTCAAGACCATAATGCAATTTTAAAACTTTAAACCAGACATCAACATTTGCTCTCTTTTCTTTCTTCTTTATTCTTTCAAAAATTTTATTCAGAATATCCTTATTCCTTAATACTTCCCAAAGTTTCTCTGTCTTTTTCCCTGTTGTGTTTATTAAATCAAAAAGGTTTACATCTTTCTCTCCATTATAAAAATCAGAAGAAATAATGGTAAACTCCTCAGAATACTTTTTAAATTTTTTAACAACAGGTAAAGGGATTTTCAGTTCTTTAGCAAGTTCTTCATCTGTAGCATCTCTTCCATATTTTAAATTATATCTATTATTAATCTCATCCATCTTTTCTTTAAATTCATGATATCTTTCCGGTATTTTCAAAATCTCAAATTCTTTCATTATTGCTCTTAAAACAAATCTTTTTATCCAGAAATAAGCATAAGTTCCAAATTTAACCTTTTTTCTAAAATCAAATTTTTCAATTGCTCTAATCAAACCCATATTCCCTTCTGCAATCAGGTCGGGTAAGGTTTCTGGTAAGAATGCATATTTTTTTGCGATATGAATAACAAGCCCTTGATTTTTTTTAATAAACTCATCTCTTAATTTCTTATCTCCCTTTCTGATTTTTGTTATAATTTTTTTTTCGTCTTCAAGTGTTAAATTCTTTTTCATTTTATCCATTTTCTAAATTTTTTCTAATTTCATTAAAAACAAAATCAAAATTTATACCTTTTTCAATAACACCACTTACAAATTTTTCACTCCCCCCACCCTTTATATATTTAGATAATTTTTTTACAATTTTGACTGCAGAAATTTCATCTTTAATCGCATCGCCGATTTTCAATATAAATTGTTTCTTGTCATCAATCTCAAAAATTAAAAAAATTACACTATTTTTAATTTCCTCTGCTATTATATCAGAAATTTTTGCTACATAATCCTTTTTTTCAATATTTACTTTACTATAAAAAAATTTGATTTCTTTCCCATCTCTTAAAATTATCTGTGGTGATTTTAAAATATCATCTGCAATTTTTTGAATATTCATATTTACATATTTCTCAATTGTTCTATCTTTTTTTTCTATCTCTTCCAAAAGTTTTTCAATTCTATTTATAACTCTTTCTTCATCTGTCTTTAATAAATTTGTAAGATTTTTCAAAGTTATTATGGATTTTAAAAAATATTCAAGACATTTTTTATAAGTTATTGCTTCAATTCTTTTCAAATTCTTACCTATAGTTGTAAAATTTGTTATGTGAAAAAGAAATATATCTCCTGTATTTTTTAGATGTGTCCCCCCACAAACCTCTTTATGAAAAGTCCCTGTTGAAACCATTCTTACTC
>JAMWCJ010000078.1 GCA_023818645.1 Candidatus Omnitrophota bacterium
CTCCATTTGCATTTATAATAAACTGATAATAATTTAAATATTTACAGTTAGGATCTATAAAAATTTCAATTCCATCCTCCCGCCAAATTTCTTTCACATCTCTTTTTTCACTTGTAATTGTTGTTCTTATCTTTGACATATCTTTTGTAAAACACTTAAAAAATAAATAAAGATTTTCTATATCTCTTAAAATATAAACTTCTGTTTTATCTTCAGATGGTATTTCTGGTTCACCAAGTTTAACAAAATTTTCAACTTTATATCCTTTTTCCCATAAATTTTCCATTTCTCCGTCAATCTTAATAAGATTTTTTTCAATCAAGGGAGATTCAATTATGTATTTACTATCGTAGAAATTTACTTCTCTCAATTTTACTTCCTCTTTAATTTCTTTATCAAAATTCACTTTTATATCTTTCAATTTATTACTCTTTTGTTTTTCAAATATTTTTTTCTCTTTTACAAGTTGAACACATGCTTTCTGCAAGAAATCCCTCATTAAATCAAGGTCTCTACTTTTCCATGTACTTGCATCTTTACCAACAAGAACATCTGTAATTGGGTCAATATGTAAAAAATTATTTATATCAGGGTCAACAATTTCAATCAATGATTTAAATACATAAGAGATTTTTTCTTCTTTATTTTTACTTAATAAATCTTCAAGAAATTCCATATATCTTACATCATCTATCCCTTCTCTCGTACATTCCCATGAAATTGTGGGGACAAACTCCCAAAAACCTGGATGGGTTGCATTCCACATACTTACAAGTCCATTATAAGCATTCCCTAAACTCCAGGTATGGACAAACCATGTTGCTCCTTCAAATCCAATTTTGTAGAGATATATTCCAGTTTCGTATCTTGCATATACAGGTCTTAATCCTCTTGGAGCACCACTATAAAACCAGAATTTTTTCCCCATTCTTCTATATTCTTCATATGTTTTGTAAGAAGCATATCCATTAGCAAAAACAGGAACATCAAGATATTCTTTCAGTGGCTCATAATATGTATCATTAACTGTTATCCAAGGATGTCCTCCACCCTTTTTTGTCGCTTTAACGAGTTGTAAAGCAACCCTATTTTTATAAATGCCATATGGTTCATCTATATTAAAAAGATACATTTCTGGTAGATTATTCTTTTGAGCATATTCTTCAACTGCTGCGACTATCTTTGAATATACATCAAGAAATTTATCTGTAAATAATAAGGGCTCAACAACATATTTATCAAGTATCCTTGTATCTGTTCCTGTAAGTTCTGCAAGAGTTTTTTCAGGATGAATTCCTATCCCCCATATGAATTTACCATTTTTATCAAGGTTTATTCCAAGTGACTTATAAAAATTAATTCTGTATTCAAGTGGTTTCAAATCAAATTTAATCTCGTCTCCTTCTTTATATATATTACAAGATGGAAACCTTAACTCACATCCAAAAGCATTTATCCCATGTGCTTTCTGGTCAAGAATTGCCATCTTACAGATTTCTTGAGATGGTGAATTTGGGTTTGTGTCATATGTTCCAAGCCACATTATATTATAAAAATGTCTTTTCAATTTCGGTAGATTAAATGGTAAAACATTCACTTCTATCGGTATTTTTTTCTCTTTTAAACCTATTCCATATATAATTAAATCTCCTTTATATATACCTTCTGGTGTATCAGGAGGGATATAAATAGTTAACCAGAAACCCTGTGTAAAATTTGGAATTAATTCTGTTTCTTCTCTTAAGTCAAGCGTCTTTGGCATTAATGATTTCTTATAATTAAAGTAGTATTGAGTTCTTATTGTTATATTTTGTGAAGGAATTATTTTTCTACCTTTTAAATCAGTAATTCTGAATTTCAACTGAAAAACAGGTTTTTTTGATAAAATACCGAACTGATAAGATTCATATTCATCTCCTGCTGCTTTTATTTCTATTTTATCTATGATCTCGTCTTTTTCTGGTCTATAAGTAGGAGCAATTTTATCTGTAATTGATTTTTTAAAAATAAGGATTTGGTCTTTCATAAATAATGGAAGAGGGCTTTCTTTATATTTCAATTCTGGTATCTGAAGTTTTTCAATCCAGTCCTCGTCTCCAACTATCAATAATCTTTTTGTTTTTTCAAATTCTTCTGGATACTTTAAATAATTTTCAACTGGCATCAAAACTATACTATGAACTATCCATCCATTTTCTTTTGGTTTAAAGGTCAATTTTAATTTTCCATCTATTACTTTTACTGTAAAAGTCCTTTCAGGTAATTCTACCTTTTCTACAAGTAATTCTCCATTCCCTAAAAGTGAATAGCGGTATAATCTCCCTATATCTTTCCCTACAATTGTCGGAGTTATTATCCCTTTGTAAATCCCATTTTTTAAATTTATTATTAAATTTGCTTCTTCTGTTGATGCAAGTCCAGTTTGATTTGCTGTTGATGTTAAATCTTTTGTTCCTGTTGGATATATATTATATTTCTTTTCCCAGCCATAGCCGGTCTTTTCATCATATACTGTATCCTGTGTTATTTTTATAAAATTTTCAGCAGGAGAAGTTTTTTTATCACCAAAATCAAGACATACAGGGAATAAATCTTTATTAATTATCCATTTACAATAGCCTGAAAAAGAAATTAAAAAAACAAACAAAAAACTATATAAAATTTTTCTTCCCATCTTCTCCTCCTTTTTTACCACATAGTTTTCCATTTAAATTGAATATCTTTTATACTTTCTGGTAAAAACCAACTTCTTTCATCATTTGATAGAATTAATGGTTGTTTAAGATGCATATATCTTGTTTTTCCAATAATCCATATCCCTTCCAAAGGCATTTCTAATTCCAACTTTTCACCTTTTTCAGTTGAAGCAATAATTTCTTTTGTTTTATTTGATATTATATAAGTAGTGTAAACATGTGGTTGAATTCCTATTATTTCTTTTTCTTCTGTTTTTGGTTTTGTAAAAAATTTTGTCTCTGTGGATTGAAACCAGTAATTCACATAATAAACTTCTTTTTCAAGGTCTGTTAATGGGACATATACTTCATCCTCACCATCTCTCACTTCAAGAATTATTAAATATTCTCCTATCATTCCATCTTTTGGAACTTTTAATTTTGTATATGACTTTTCTATCAATATATCTATTATTGTCTTCTTATCAGGTCCAATAACTTTTAAAGGAAATCCTTTACCACTTTTTTTACCTACTATGCCTTTAATAACTATATTAAACTCTTTATCTTTTTCCTCTTTAACAATACAGTAGGTACCTTGAGGGCATCCTGGCAATGATTGTGAATATGTCCAGTTAGTTGGGTCTTGTATATTTGATTTAGAAAGTGCATATATAACCCTTGGGACATAAAGGATAAAATCAGGGATTGAACAAAAGGCCCCGAATGGCTCTTTATTTTTAAGTTTTTCTCCTTTACTCATCCAGGAATAGATATCAGAAGCAAAAAATGATTTCACAGCATATTCTTTACTTTTTTCTTTATCTAATTCAAATATTGATGCTAAAGCATAATTTTCATGTGGTGAATGAGTAACCCATAAATTAATTTTATCAGATTTGGGATCTATAACTCCTTCCAATAAGAGATCCTTTGCTTTCTCACTTTTATAAAATAAAAGAACATTATGAAGAGCCTGTCCCCAGTGGTACATATTAGTTAAAAATTTCTTTAAACAATCATCAATATAAATAAGTAGAGCAGGATGATAGGTTAATTGATAAAGGTCTATTAGTTCGCCAAGGGAATTGTTATTATCTCTCCCAGGTTCTAATCTTACAGCACCAGAAAACTCTGGATTTTTTCTATCAGATACCAATGTCTTTTGCCACTCATCTACAACGATTTCTTTCAACCTTAAATTTCCTGTCAGATAATAAGCAATTATTAAAGCATTATAACAGGTTAAATGACCTAATAAAGCATGGTCGCCTCCCCAAGGACAAAAACCATTTGTATGTCTTGTGGAACCTATAATTCTTTTTTGATGAAAATGAAATTCTTTATGGGTATAGTTAGGATCGCTATAATGAATAATATTTAAATCAGATAGAAGACCGGTATTTGCCCTTGCCTGTTTTAAATAAAAAGGATCTCCTGACCTTAAATATAACAACCATGGCATAAATGATTCATAATGATGTGTCGCATTGAAAAATCTATATAAATCAAATATTTTATCCCCTTTGTAAGAAGTATGATGCCATGTTCTATATATCCACATTCCATATTGACCTGTAAAGTCCTGTAATTCCCAGTATCCTTTTACTATTTTTTCTATACAATCTTCAATAAATTTAAATTCATTCGGTGAATAAGGAGCAATATATCCAACAGATAAACTATCACATATCCATTTTGGGTCTGGTAAACAATGTGGAAGAGATTGAAAACAATTTGAAATTTCTCTATATTTATCAATATTTTTTTCAAGAAATGTAACAAGAATATCGCTTGTAATTGAAGCACCAAGAATGCTTGAATGAACTCCTGCAAGAGCAAGACCTGGTCCTGTATAAACTCCCGTTGATGAAGAATTATAAATTTCTGCTGTTTTAAAATAATATTTCCACGGCATTGCCAAATTCAATTCTTTACCCTGATGGCAGAACCAAAGTTTATAAATTTCAGAAGGATTTATCTCATCTATTTCAGGGTGTGTTTTTCCATGAATAGGCCAGATATGGAATCTCAAACTTTCATTTAAAACTTCAAATTCTCTTGGGAATCTTTGCCATGTTTCCCTATTTGAAATACCAATTATATTCCCATTTTCTTTTTCAATCGCAAACCATCCCTCACTATGTCTCCCCTCTTTCATTGTTTTTACATCAGAACTTTCTATTGAGAATTTATCTGGTAAATGCTGAATTAGATATATTGAATCTGTATTAAACAAACTTTTATCTATTTTAAATGGTTGTTGTTCTTCAATCCCAAAAAATACATTTTTAAAATCAGAAGAAAGAGAAAGTCCTATATCTTTTAATCTTACTGAGTTTGAATCAAAAGTAAATATAATTGTGTGCAAAACTCTTACATAGGGCTTATTTGTGTATACTTCAATCCTTGTTGTGAATTTACAAAGTTTATCAGTTGGCAAAGAAAAGTTTACTATATTCCCTTCAGATTTATCCTTCACATACCAGCCATCTATCCTAAATACAGTTTTAATTTCTCCTCTTTCTTCAATTTCTACTTTAACCTCTCTATCATTATTTGCTCTATATATATTTCCTTCATGGTCAATTAAATAAAATCCATCATCTTTTCTGTTTTTAAATATTTCTTTCCCATTAGAAATTACACTATCTATAAAATTCCATCCTCTTTTTTTAATTGTAAACTTAATTGCTCCATTATCAACATTATATTCATCTTCTGTCTCTTCTATTTTAATCCCTCCTTTTTGGAGAGAATTAATTTGTGGTCCAAATTCAACAAAATAATTTACTTCTTTTTTATTTTCCCAGTTAGAAGACAGTCCCTCAACCTGAAAATCAATTCCAAGCCATCTTATACTTGAATTTTTTGAAAATCCCCACCTTGACCTTACTATCTTTTGACAACTTATCTCTTTCCCATTTTTGTCAACAATCCTTACATTCTTTTCATCCCATAAAGTGCCTTTTGGAAAAGGAATACCAAAAGAAACTGGAAATGTATCATTTTTAAATTGAATATTTAATGGAAAGATTAAAGGGATTTTGCCTTTATTTGAAGGAGTTTTTTCCTTTACATATCTAAATTTTTTCTCCTCTTTTTTTAGTATATCATTCCCCCTTTTTATTTCTCCCTGAATTTGATATTCCCCGGGTTCTAAACTATCAAGTCCAAACTCCATAACTATTATCCCTTTTTCAACAGGAACTTCTTTTTCAAATATTAATTTTTTTTCTTCAAAATCAAGAATTTTAAAACTTAAAGTAAGTTCATTTAAAGAATTAATTAAATTACCTTTTTCTATTCCAAAAACTACCCTTCCTTCTTTATCAAGATTTGAAAACTCTTCTTTCTCCAATGCTATATTAAATTTTAACTCTTTATTTATTTGCTCCCATTCAAGATAATAGATATTAGGTTTAAATTCTGCTCCATTAGTAATGAAAGACATAAATAGAAAAAATATAATAAAAAACAATTTCATTTATTTTCTCCTTTTAAAGGAATTTTCCACCATTCAATTTTATCTAAGGAAGGGTCAGGAATGAATAATTTTTTTGCATCATTACTCAGAAAAATCTTCTTACCTTCTTTAACTTTGAAATATCTGCATTCTTTTTCCAATATGTATACATTATCCTTTTTTGCTTCAAACTCTGTCAAATTATCATATTTTTCTGCTTTCTTTGTTATTCTTGTATCAGCAATTATTTCTCCCTTCTCATTTAATACTTTTAAATTCCCTTTATAAGCACCTAAAACATATACTCCATCACTTTCTACTCTAAAATATAATCTACCTTTATAATGAGTTGCAAAATAATCTCCACCATAAACTTCATATTCTAAATCACTCAAAGGTAAACTTAAAGAATCAGTAATTGTCTCTTCTCCTACTATCACTCCTTTATAAAAACCTGTAATTTTATCTTTCTGAATTTTTATAGTATATGGTTTTTCTGAATAATCCGATGAAGGTATTACTCCACAATAAAAAATATCCCCTTTTTCATTAAACAATATAAAATAAATCCCACAAAAAGAAGAAATTTTCCCTTTAAAATTTATATGCCACTCTCTATCTTCTTTTTCATAAAAATAATAACCTTTACTGTAAATATTAAAATCTTCTGAAAAACATATAAAGGAAAATAAAATAAATACAAAAAATACCTTTTGCATCATTTCTCCTTAATATAAGAGATCTTTCCATGTCAATTTCCAGAAATCACATCCATGATTGGTATTCCCTCCAGTTCTATATCCTCTTAACTTTTCAAAAATTTTTGCTCCTGCAATCCATTTAACAGAACCTTCAAAAAACAAAATATTAAATCCAATTGGTCCAATTGGTATATAATCTCTGTCAAGGTGATTCCCCTGCCATGGTCTTATACCTGGTGTTGGTGGCCATGTAGGAGGCGTGTAAGCATCTGCCATCCATATATAACCAAATTTTATTGCTTTATCAAGTTTACTCTTTATAGGTGAAGACCTATCCCATGAATGCTCATAAATTAAAGGACTATGATTCCATACATAAACAATAATACAAGAAAGGTCTCCATTAGGATTTTCAAACTTATCCTTTATATAACTTATTTTT
>JAMWCJ010000079.1 GCA_023818645.1 Candidatus Omnitrophota bacterium
CCAAGTCTTTTTATACATTCTATACCTCTTTGAAATCTTTGTGGTATGTCTGCTGGTATAGAAGAAGCAGGAGAAATTATACCTATAGTGTCACCCTTCTCTAATTTCTTTGGTTTGATTATCACCATTTTAAATGTTCACCTCATGGTCTATTAGAATTATGGTGAAAACATGCGGTTTTTCAAGATTACATATATAGAAGATGGAAAACAAAGAGAAAAATACCTTATGTCAGAAAGACAACCAAAACTAGGAGAAAAATTTGAATCATTATTAGCGGTGGAAGTCTTGCACCCAAATATAGGCTATGGTGGTATATATGACAACACATATACTCTTTTTGTTTCAAAAGATTCAAGAATAGAAGAAATATTACCAACAGAGTTTGTGGATGTTATAATAAAAAGTCTCCATAGAAATTATGTCTCTAAAAGTACATTAAGAGGCCTCTTAAATACTTGTCTAGAAAAAACTTGATAAATTTATACTCTTATAGCTAGTCCATCTCTCGGAATTATAAAATTTTTTGGCAAATATTTCAATATTTCTTCTTCTGTTTTTTTATACCAATGTTCTGATACGCCCATCAAAAATATTTTCCTAGCATCCAGCTTATTTATAATTTTTATGAGATTTTTTCCGCCTAGGTGTTCTGGATCTTTTATGTATTTGCCTAAGATATATTGACCATCGAATATGGCTGTATCTGCTTTTTTAGATAGGTTAAAAGAACTTTTGTTTGTAAAATTCTTAAAGTCTGGAAAATAAATAATTTTTCTTTTTTCCTTCCTAATTATAAAACCATTTGTTGTGAACTTCTTCGAATGTTCTACTTGGAGTGGTATAACTTCAATTCCATTGAATTTGTATTTTTTACTGTTTTTATATACGATGAATTTAAGATTTATCCAAGGATAATATTTTTTAATAAACTTAAGTGTATCTCTGTTCACATAGATAGGTATTCGAACTTTTTTAATGTAATTTAACTGAAAAAGATCAACAATACCGTACAAATGATCAAAATGAGCATGAGTTACAAAAATTCTACTAAGACCCTTAATATTTGCATTAAGCAATTGAATTCTGATATCTGGACTTATATCAAACAATATATTAACATTGTTTTCTTGTAGTAATATCGAAGGTCTTAATCGCTGTCTTGTTTTATTTCGACAGGCAATTTGGCAATAATGACATTTACAGCTTATTACTGGCATTCCTAATGGGTCACCTGTTCCTAAAAACTTTATCATCATGGCTTCACCACAATTTTAATATATTTTTTTTCTTTTACAAATCTTTTGTTAAAGAGTTTTGGTAAATTCTCTAATTTAATTGTATGAGTAACTAGTTTCTCGAAGTGATATTCCTGATGGTAATTTTTTAGTATTTCAAGAGAAATTTTATACTCTTCTGGAGGATAACCATATTGGGATATAATAAATAAATCTTTATGAACAAGCTCAACTGGTTTTATCGATACAAAGCCTAAATCTGCAAATGCTCCAATTTCAGAAATAGTTCCTCCCTTTCTGCAAAAATGTATAGCTTCATTTAAGGCACTAGGTTTCCCAGTGGCATCGATGACGATATCCGCACCTCTATCGTTTGTCAGTTCTATGATTTTATTTATTTTCTCTTTTTCATTTTTAATGTATCTCATAGGTATAACATCTTTAATGAATTTTCTTATAAAATTAATTCTGTACTTGTGTTTGTCAATAATGATTATATTTTTAATACCACGTATTTTGCACCTTATTGCAGATAAAATACCAATAGTACCAGCACCCAAAATAACCGCATTTTCTGTTGGTTTAACATAAGGAAGATTTAATATCCTATCTATATTCCATGTCGATGCAATTGAATCTACTAACACAATCTCTTCATCAGATAAATAGTCTGGTGCAGATAAAATATAAGAACCTTGTCTCAGAAAGATTTTTTCAGACCATCCACCAGATAAAGGAAAGGCGTTATCGGTACTTATAGACATACCATATGTTATACATCTGTCACATAATTGTTTTCCTCTAGGGTATTCAAGATGTTTACAATACCAACATTTCCCACATGGGATATCTGCACCAAAGATAACTCTTTGCCCTATTCCTAAAAAATTACCATCGCTGTCTCTCATATTAGTGTTATTTTTTTCAACTATACCGACATTTTCATGCCCCAGTATTATAGGATAAGGAACTTTAAGATTACCATTATAAATATGGAAATCGGTTCCACATATTCCAGAAAGACTTATTTTGCAAATTATTCCATTGAACTTTTCAATTTCAGGAAATTCTTGAATTATCAGCTTTTTAGGTTTTACGAGTACAGCTGCTTTAATCAATTCAATCGAGCTCCAGTCACTCTAAAACATATTTATTATCTAAGAATTTATTAGCCCAACTTTTTGCTCCACCAAAACCACTCAAACCTCTACCACCCCAAGGAAATAGAGGAGATACTTCCAAAGGATTTCTATTAATATGAATTATAGTGCACCTAATCCTACTTTTCAAATAATTTATCAAATATTTTCTCTTACTAAAGATCGCTATGCATAATTTATGTTTGTTATAAATGTTATAATACTCAGCAGCCATTTTTAAATTTTTTATAGGTTTTACCCAAAGAAGAGGACCAAATGATTCTTCTCTTACAATTCTACTATCTAAAGGTGGGTCTATAACTATTGTTGGATGGAAAAAATTATCATAGTATTCCATACCATAATTTTCTGATTTTGTTTCCACTACCCTTTCGACAAGATTTTTTACAATTTCCTTATTTTTGAGGGGTCCTATGTCTACACTTTTTTTAAGTGGATTACCCATTTTAATTTTGTCTATTTGTTCTTTAAGGATTTCAATTATTTCTGTATAGATGCTTTCTTTTACAAACACACCACGTATTGCATTACACATTTCCCCATTGTTAGTAGTAAATCCTTTAAAAATTATTTTTGAGACTTCCTCTATGTTGCAATCATCATCGATTATTGCCCAATCATTACCTTCAGACTCAGGAATAAACTCCTTCCCATATTTTAGTGCAAGTGATCCAACGACTTTAACACTTTTACTTCCTCCAGTCCAAAAAACCACATCTAAGTTTGGATTAGAGATTATTGTTTCTACATTTTCCCTCTGTATTGGTAAATATTGAATTGTGTTTTGAGGCCATCCAACATTAATCAAATATTTAACAATTTCAAAACTTGCTGAAGGAGCAGATTCTGATGGTTTCACTACTACTTTATTTCCGAAAAATATTGCAGGAATTAGTGAATTCATTGTAACCAGAATAGGTTCATTAAATGGAATTCCCAAGAGAACTGTTCCTTTTGGCTCTAAAATGTATTTGTCCTCGAGTTCGATTTCTAATTTGTGAAAATTATTTATAAAATAAACGGATTCTTCTACTTGTTTTTCAGTAAAAGAAATAGGAGATCCATTTTCTATTGTTGTAATTCTTGCCAGTTTATTTTTATTCGATTTTAGCTTTTTACTAAGTTTATTAAAAATATTCATTTTTTCATATTTATTCATATCAAGAAGAGGACGTGTATTAAAAGCTTCATTAATTTCTTTTTTTGTTGCATAAAAAAGCTTAGCAACCGATTTGTTATTATACGGTGATTTAATAAAAGTAAATTTTCCTTTATGGCTTATTTCTCCATTAATTATGGGTGATGTTATATGTATCTTTTTCATAAGATATCGCTACATAGTCTATTGATAAGAGAATCTTTATATTTACTGGGTAATAGGTTAAGAATTGTATCTATTGCTGGCCCGAAAGGTTTATTGAACAAAATTTTATATAATAATGTAAAAATTCTATTTTTTTCTCTTATTTTTATTTTTTCGCCTCTTAAAATTCTAGATAGTAGCAATCTATCTTTTTTATTTTTTGGTAATTTTATATCACTTATTTTATTCAGTCTCACTTTTTTATTAGAAGGTATCATTGTTTCATAAAAATTTTGTGCTAAAGTTATATTTTTAATTATTTTTCTAAAAATGTTAGTATTATTTTTCTCAAATCCAAAGACAAATTGATTTATTTTTTCTAAATATGTCTTTTCATAATTTTTTAGAAATAAACAACCAATGATCATCGATGCCTGATAAAAAGATATTCCAGAGGGGTACCTAAAATTTTTAGATTTTGCGATAATTGCATATCTATTAAATCGATTAGTTCGATGAAAGTTTTCTAAATATAAGTTTTCAATTATTTGTATTGGTAAAAATTGTGTAGGATTTGTTAATTTTTTGTCATATCTTAAATATTCAATTTGTATAGTTAGAGGTGGTAAAAAATTAAAATATTTTAGTGAAATATCGGAACTTACCCAATAACTTCCGTTTGGTTTAGTAAGATAATTTTTATAAAATGGCTCGAAATCTACATTATTTGCTATCCACCTTACTACACAATCTATCCTCCAAGTAAATTTGCCATTAAAATAACTGGTTTTTGACTCATTACCACAATTTTTACACTTATAGTAAACTTTAATATTTTTAAAAAATTTGAACTTTGTAGCTACTATCTTACCACATTTTTTACAAATTGCTTTGAACAAACCATCTGAATAACCTAGATTATATTTTACTTTAAGATAATTTTTAATTTCGTCATGACGTATCAATATTTGTTCGATTAAATTTTGAAAAGTTTTATCTTTGTAGATTTTATGTGAAAAAATCTCAACGGGATAAATTTCTAAAGAATTTAATTTTTTAATCAAACCATTATGAAAATGTTCACCAAGACTATTATGACAGCCGTAAGGGCATGGTATGTTTGAAATAGGAATCCCAATAAACTTATTGAAATTTTTTAGATTCGAATCGAATTTAATCAACCGTTCAAAATACCTCTCTGTTAAAGGGTCATAAGTATCGTTTATAAGCAAAACTTTATTTTCAATGTTCATTTCATTAAGTATCTTTGAAATCTTGTTTACAATTAAAAACTCTCTAAGTTGATTATCAGCTATATTATATGCAGTTGTTATACCAGTAGCTAATGTGACTAATTTATTATTTTTAAGCTTACTGTGTTGACACACTTGCATTGTTATTCTATTGAAATCGTCTGATTTAATCAGATTAGATTCTAGATTTTGAATTCCCATATGTATCTTTTACATAAGTTCTTAGATTATTCCAATCGACTATATGTTTGCCATTCCAATTGCTATGTCGAAGTCTATTAATGATTTCTTCTTGCCAACTGTTTAGCTTATTTTCTACTACTGTATAATTTTCTTCTTGATTATTGATAACAAAGCCTTGATTCTCAAGATATTGTAAAGATTTTTTAACAATGTATAATTCTTGTTTTGAAAATTCAGGCTCGTAATCTTTACATATACCAAGATACCCTTCTCCGCCATTAATTATCCGTTCAAAAATTTTTTCTGGTGTTAATTTTCTTCCCTCTAAGAATAGAAATTTTATGATTTCTACCCATGCTTTTCTTCTATTTTTTTGAAATAGTTTCTCATTACCTATGATTAGTTCTCTATTGTTAAATGCACTCATACTTCTCCAAGCTCTATACTCATTTTCTTGTATATTCCAGTAATCTTCAGAACATACGATAGGCAAGTAAATATTTCTTTCATTTATGTGATAACCCCTACCAGCCAAACTATCTTCTATTTGCCTAGAAGTTACATATTCTCCAGGAAAAAGTAAATCAGGCTTATAACCATATTTTTCATGGATTTCTAAATATTTAGTTACCGCCTTTTTTATTATTCTTTGAGCAATTTTATTATCAACACTTTCAAACTCATTTTTTAAAACTATAATAATATCAATATCACTTTTATCTATTTCTGCAGTGTTATAGGCAAATCTACCAGAGAAAAAGGCATATTCTACTAAATTGCCAAATGTTCTCTTAATCCCTCTTCTAAATTCATTATTAATTTGTTGTTTTTTATTTTTCATGATAAATATTTAAAGGTTAAATTTAAAAACTTAATTTATTATACTTAACACTTGATAATAATAACAAATATAGTAAGTGAGAAACATGTCCATTTTGGTTGAAGAATGTAGAAAATTACAAGTTAGCCCTATCACAGATGAGCCAGAAACTATAAATAAATATGGTATCACAGCAAACTATTTGGAGGTTTACCTTCCATTTACTTTGAATCATAATGAAATGTTAGATGTTGTAAAAGAAATAAAAAAACAAGGCTATGTATTTAAAAGAAGGAGACATTATGGAGATCGAGGAGATTGGTTCGAAAATAGTTTCTTGGTTAAAAAAGATGATAAATACCTGTATTGTCTTGAATTAGAGTGTGGACCAGAAACTATCTTATCAATACATAATAAACTAGAAGGTCCTAAATGTTTGGATACTATATTGAGAACAAGAACAATTAGTAGAAAGTTGAAAGAATTTTGGAATATTTCAGAAAATGAATTATACAAAAGATTAGAGGAAT
This sequence comes from Candidatus Omnitrophota bacterium, assembly GCA_023818645.1. GTDB lineage: Bacteria > Ratteibacteria > UBA8468 > B48-G9 > JAFGKM01 > JAMWDI01. The sequence continues at coordinate 6,488 of JAMWCJ010000079.1, forward strand.
TAACACAAAGTAAAATTTAATTTGTTTGAACTAAACTTTAAGATATAATAATTTAGCGATTTTTGAAAGAACATTCCCATCTAATCCTCTTTCATTCCATTTAAGAAAAACTAATTTTACTTCTTTATTTAAAGTTTTACCTTTAAAATCCCACCATTTCTTATGCAACTCTTTAGCGTAATCTAAATAAGCTACTCTTTGTATGCTCATAATACCGTGCTTGTCTAGTATTCTCTTAACTTTCTTAACTAGCTTATCTTGAGATTTTAATTTCTTCTTATCCATAAACTTCTTCAACTGCCCGTAAGTTACATTAATTTTCTGCATATCAAACAGCTCCCTGAGCGAATTACATTTCAACTATACTTGAAGTATACTTCATACCTAATCTTCCTTGAAAAAATCTTCCATGTTCTTTTCCTTAGCAAGGGAAACAAACTCTTCTTTAACTTTAGGATCTTTCTCTGCTAGTCTTTTCAATAGCTCGAACACAAAATCTTCATACTTCTTTCTATTCTCTTCAAGTTTCATCATAGTTTCTATATCCAAAGGAGAACCACACTTCTTGCAGAACTGAGAAGTTGGGTCATTAACATCTTGGCATCTAGGACATTTCTTTAATTTCAATACAGTTTCTTTCTTGTCCTCTTCTTTAGCTAGACCATGTATCTGCAGTAAAGCATTATCAACATTTCTTCCAGACAAGTGAACATAGACAGATGCCATCTTACTGCTTTGGACCCAACCAAACAATTCTTTCATCTGTGCTTCTGTCAA
>JAMWCJ010000080.1 GCA_023818645.1 Candidatus Omnitrophota bacterium
ATAACCTTCTTCTCCTCTTCTTTCTTCTCCTGACAAATTAAATTACTTAAAAAACAAATAACTCCAACCAACCCTATTAAAATTAAAAACTTCTTCATATCTCACCTCCTTTTAATTTTAATTATACCCCTAAAAATTAAATTTTTTGTATAGTTTTTCATCTTTTTACAAGTTCATCTATATTCTCTTTTATTTTGACAACCGCATCTATTATTTTTTGAAGTTTTTCTTTTGGAGATAACAATACTCTGTGTGTAAGCGTTAACTGGACTTGACAGAATTTTTCTGAATTTTCAAGATATAAATTTTCATAATCAGGTAATATTTTCAATATATTTTCTGGATAAATTTTACTTAATGCTTTTTTTGTAAATGCAGGATTTTTATAAAGTGGATATCCATAACCTCTACCAAATGGAATACCTTCAGCATTAATTGCTTCAAGAAATTTATCCCTTGAAATATCTCCAAAAAATTCCTTATTAAATTTAAAAATGATGAAATAATATCCTCTCTGTGTTATCCTTTTATCATATGGAAGTGGTTCAATTCCAAGTTGTTTTAAATTCTCTTTTAACCAATTAGCATTTTTTTCTTTAATTTTTGTCTGCTTTTTCAATTTTGTAAGTTGAGATAATAAAAGCCCAGCACATAATTCAGGTAATCTATAGTTTGAAGATAAAATATAATGATAGTATCCTGGTTTTCCAAGAACTCTACCTATATTATGGATTAAAAGTGCTTCTTCATATAATCTCTTATTGTTTGTTATAATCGCTCCTCCTTCCCCTGATTGTAATGATTTACTCTCCTGAAATGAAAATGAACCAAATTCTCCAAAGCCACCTACATGTTTACCTTTCCATTTTGTTCCATGCGCATGTGCTGAATCCTCAATCAAAAATAATTTGTACTTCTTACAAACTTTTTTTACTTTATCTATATCAAATGGATATCCACCATAATGAACTCCAATTACACCTATTGTATCTTTGTCAATACTTCCCTCTATTCCATCTGCTGAAATCTGTCCTGTATTAAAATCAATATCTACAAATAATGGAATTGCTCCTAACTCACTTATACTACTTGCTGTCGCTACAAAAGTTATAGGGGTTGTTATTATTTTATCTTGTGCTTTAACTCCTAATGTTCTTAAAGATAACTCAAGCGAAACAGTTCCATTACTTGTTGCTATGCAATATTTTGTATCTGTAAATTTTGCCCATTTCTTCTCAAATATTTCAGACCAACTACCTTTATATAATCTACATAAATTACCTTTTTCAAGAATTTTTAAAATACTTTCTTTATCTATCTTTTCAATTTTAGGCCATCTATCCCAGAAATCAGGACTTTCAATTACTTTTTCCCCTCCATTTATCGCAAGTTTTCCCATCCCTATTTCCTTATTCTATATATATGCTCAGCAAGTGATTTAAAGTAATCTTTAAATTTACCATCAACTATTTCTATTTCTCTATCTTCATCATATACTTCTACTTTCCCTTTATTTATTCCTTCTATTTTTATTTCAAAATTCCCTTCTTTTTCATATTCAAGATTCTGTGCAAATATCCAAATTTCTCCATTCTTCTTTGTTGCTTTAAAATGACATTTTAAATTATTCTCATTTACCATCTCTATTTTCCCTTCATATGGGTCAGATAAAATTACCTCTGTAAGTTTTGTTATCTGTTCATTAAGTCGCTTCAGTTCTTTTCTCATTTCTTCAGTAGGTGCAAATTGTTTATAACTTGGAACCCAGGAATGTGTGAAATATCCAATACCTGTTGCTCCTTCAATTATCGCCATCCAAACTTCAGCCCTTGTATGTTGTGGTAGAACATCTTTTTGTCTTTCAGGACTTACCCATCTACTTCCTTTATTTGTCTCTATCCATACAAAAACTGGTTTATTTCCAGCCAGTTGACATAATTTTTTAGTCCCTCTTGCTACATAATCAATCCACTCAATCTTATTCCAGCCAAATATTGGATAAACATCAAATCCAATAACATCACAATTTTTTGCATATTCAGGATATATTTTTTTCTTTGTCTCTTCATCCCATCTTGTGAATTCATCCATAAAACTTGCTGTTAATGTTAAAAATATAGGTCTTGTTTTATCTTTTTCTTTTACTTCATTATATTTCTTTGCCCATTCTTCAGGAGGAATCCTTTGAACTATTCTTGGAGGTGACAGAAATAGATTGTTTCCATCCTTATCGTAACCTATTATCTCTCCTATTGAACCGTATTCATTTTCATGTTGGTATATTGATAGAACTTTAAATGTTAATGAAGACAATTTTACAGGTTCTTTAAGTGGAAATCTCTGTAAACCTTTTTTCTCTTCAAGTGTCGCTTTTAATATCTCTTTTGTCCCATCTGCTATAAAAACGACATCTTTTGCAACAGATAATCCTTTTGAAATAGTCAGAGATATACCAATTTCTCTAATTTCAAGTTCATTCTTAAATTTTATTGTTAATTCAGCATCCTGTAATGGATCAAGAACACTCCAACTACTTATATCTCCATCAAGTATCCTTTCAAGTGGTGTTCTTGGATTTAATTTTAGAGTTTTACCTGGAATAATTGTTGAATCATAAACCTTTTTGTCTAAATCTGGTTCATCCTCAATATACCAACCAAGTAAATTATCATGACCAACAAGTTCTGGAGTAAATCTAACTATTCCATAGAGTCCTGCTTCTTTTAATTTTTCAACATATTCTTTTTCAGATAATTTCCCTCCATTCCCCATAAATGTATTAACTCCAATTGAAAGTCCATCAGGTATCCTTGTATCACTCTGTAGCCATAACATTAAAGGAAAAAAACATTTCCCATTTATCCGTATTTCTCTATTTTTACCTATCTCAATATTTTTTATTGGTTCATTTGATGAAAATAGAAGTGAAATAGAAATTATAAAAAATACTAAAATTTTTTTCATAACTCCATCCTTTTTTATTCTCATTTATTTTCACTTATATATTTCTGAAATACAAGAACTAAATGAGACAAAAAAAACAAAAATTAGCACAAAATGACACAATTTACCACCAGTATGGCTCATTTCCTCTTGTCCCAACAATTACATCTATTAAAAACCACAAGACAACACATACAATCTGCCCAAGTATTAAACCAAAATAAAAACTTCTTGATTTTTTAAATGCACCAGTTCCAAGATATTTTAGAATTAGTGCTTTTGATAACCAACCAATAAAAACAGAAAACCATACAGTAATGACAAACCATGTTCCTGAAAAAACAAAACCAATTGGATTTAAGGGCCACCAGATAATTTTGTATCTTACAAAAGAAAGGATAAAATATAAAACAAAACCAATCGTCATAAATCCAATTGCCTGTTTATTCATTCCAGTTGGATGTTTTATTATTTCTGCTACATATTTCCATGTCCCTTGAGGTGAAGAAACAAAAAGCCAGTTATGAGCATTTAAAGCACCCTTTTTATATCCCAGGTATAAACAAATAAAGAAGGAACCAATAATACAGAAAAGAAGACCGAAGAAAAACGAAATAAAGACAATTTTTTTCTGGAAATTATTATTTTTTTCAGACATCTTTAAGGCGTCCACCGATATATTTGTTCCTGTTATCCCTAAATGGAGAATGGAAAGTCCTAATCCAGAAACTGTTGAAGGAGATATATGATTTGTTCCAAGGAAAGAAAATATTGTTCCCTGAACTCCCATTGGAGAACCTTGTCCTCCTGTTAAAAGTCCACCAGCAGCAAGGCCTTTTGAAACTCCGATTATAATAATTGTTGTTATAATCAAAGTCAAAAAAGAAATTAAAGGGTGTATTCCTGTCAAAGTATAAAAAATAAGCAAGAAAATAAACGAGGATAAAAGACAGATTAAAGCAACCCTATAAGAAAGAATTTCATTTCCCCTCTTTCCAATTTTTATATCTTTAATAATCTCTTTGAAAGTTGTTCTAAAGACATATAAACTTAACAAAACAAAACCAATGAAAGCACCTGCACATTGAAATACTACAAGGTCTCTTCCTTCTGAAAAAGGGACTGGTTGATATAAAGAAAGTCCTGTTAAATTAAATATACCTTGTTCAAGTGTTAAAAGAAGATAGAAAAACCAGATTGAAAAAACAAGATCCTGACTCATAAAATATGTTAAACCAATTGTTGTGAAACTTAATCTGATATGTATTTGTGTTGTATTTCTGAAAATTGGGAAACTCTTCATTATTTCAATATTTGGAAATGCAGGAAAAAAATGATGAAAAGCCCTTATAGTTCCGATCAAAAAAGGTATTGAAAAGCCAAGCCATAATAAACCATCTTTAAAAAATTTCCTTTCATCATTAATGATTTCATATGGTAGTTGTATTAAAGGATATGTTAGGTTCTCCCTTTCGCTCCACTGTTTTCTGAAAAAAACCAAAAGTGAAACTATAAACAATAAAGAGATAAAAAAGTAAATTGACCATATAATAATTGGTTTGAACCAGATATGATATGGTATTTTTTCTCCTGGAGAAGCCCCTTCAAAAAATTTTTTTATTCCTTCAATGCTTTCAGGGAATAAAAATTTTCTCAAATGAGGCCAGATTATTCTTTCCCATTCATTTTCACTTGTAGCAAAATAAAAGACACCTACAAGTCCAGGAATAAATCTCAAAAATAGCCTGAAAGTTGGAAGAATATTTGCAATTATAAGCATACTGTAAATTATTAAAAGTTCAAATTGTGAGAAAGCAAGATGAGATTTGAATTTTTTTAAAATTAAATTTATCAATCCAAGGAGGAAAATAAAAAATATTGCAACAGGAGTAGAGGCATCATAAGCAAGAAAAGAACTTATTGTAACCATCATATTATATACACACATAACAGCAGTTATAAATGATAAAATTGACCCAGTTATTAAAGCACGAATTGGTAATTTAAAATTCGTATTCTTTCCCATCTAAATTTCCTTTTATCTTTGATGGCTCTTTTAAACTTTCAACTGTTTCCCATATCCATTCATCTTTAAATGAAGACCCTTTTAAAATTATTTTTGAATTTTTATTATCAACTGGTTGAAATTCAATTTCAATTTTCTCCCCCCATATACTGTAAACACTGACAATTTTTAACCTATCAACATCTTTAAAATTTAGATTTAATTGTTTCCATCCAAGGACCTTTCCACCACTATCTGCAGGAGATATTTTTATTTCAGGAGTTCCTTCTTTTTCAGAGATAATTGTAAAATCACAAAGAACATTTTCATTTTTAAGTTGATAAAGAAATTTTTTAGAATCAGGTCCTTTCTCAATTTCAATGACTTCTGGACCCTGCATCAACCATGTAATAGTTGATTTTCCTTTTGATAAAATTTCATCAAGAACAAGTAAATATTTTTTGTTTACCCATATAAAACTCCTTCTAAATTTTCTTAAATTTTGATAAAAACGTCCTGCCTCTCCCTCTGTAATAACAACATCCCCCATGTCTTTGAATTTTGTAATATAGGCAAGTTGTGTCATATCAAACTGTCCTGTTGCTGGTTGAGTCCAAGTCCCACCTTCTTGTCTTCCTGGTGCAACCTGTCCTTTTCCATCAACTAAAATTGTATTGTGGTTTGCTGATTTTTTATTTCTTGAATAACCATCTGTTGTTGCAACAAATCTTCCTTTTGTATATATAATAAATGAATTTGCATCAGGGTCATCATGAGCAACATTTATATACTTAAAATTATTTTCATTCCTATACTTATTTAAAGAATAACCACCAAAAGGAGAACACTTAAACATAACGCCTGTATTTTCTTTTTCCCATCCATCTCTAATTATAACTACTCCTATATCTGAAAAATAAGATGCCTTTGATAAATTTTTATAATTCCCTCCTGAATTGGTAGGGTCATACCATAAGTAATTCCACCATCCAAAATCAAATGCTTCTTTATTTAAATTGAAGAATTTTTCAAGCCCATTTTGAACATCCTTTTCTTTGTGATAAGAAACACATTTCCACAAAAATGAATGATATCCACCAAATCCTGCACAATCACCAAAACTAAAAACATTTTCAAAACCAGGAGTTAATGTTTGAATTCTGAAATGTCCAACATTTTTAAAGAATGGATGAGAAAGGAAATTTGTTCCAAGACATCTATCAGAAGCGATATAAGGGAATAAAAGCATAGGACCACCAAAGATTATATATCCAGGTCCTTCATGGGATGAACCATCTTCTGGTAAGTATTTATGAACAAGTTTTATCTCTTCAAGAGATCTTTCCATAATAAATTTTTCTTCATCTTTTTCTTCATATATTGCTAAAATTGAAAGAAATAAACCTGCATTCCTAAACCATCTGTGGTTATTTCCAGGGTCATTTTGCCAGTATGCATTTGCTCTATTATAATTTAAATGTCCTCCATAATACATCCATCTTGCATGAGTTAATAATTTTTTTCTGAACTCTTCTCTGAAATCATCCGGTAAATCATTATAAAGCATATCATAGGCAAGAGCAGCACCAACCATTATTGAAGCAGCACCCATGCCTGAATTTCTTTCACTACCTGTTTCCCAGTCAGGAAGAGATAAGAATAGTTTCATATAACCCAATGCTTTCTCATATGACTTTTTATCACCTGTTAAAGCATAATGAAGGGCAACAGTTGGTAATCTCCACAATCCTTGCCTTTGAGCATCTGTTGCATCTCTCAAAAAATTTGTATGGTCTGGTGGTTTACAGGAAGGTAAATAATCAAGTATCATCTGCCAGAATATTTTCCCTATTTCTGTATTCTGCTTTTCTTTCAAAGTTTTTATATCCTCTGGACCAAATAATAATCTTGGGTGAACATTTTTTACCTTAAGTAGCAATTTAACTTCTTCTTTCCATTCAGGGTCTTTTTCTGGAATTGTTTGACAATAAAGATTTAATGCCAAAAATCCTAAAACTACAAAAATTTTTTTATACATTTTATCCTCCTTGTTCAATTATAATTCTTCCACAATTTCTCACATCTGCCCATATTGCCCATTTTGGTTGATGTGGAAATGTTAAAACCTGTTTTTTAGCCCATGCTTTTCTTCTATCCATACTTGGCGCATCATCACAGTCATTATATTGAAGCAAGAAACCAACTGAATTTTCAAAAGATATAGAAGATAATGGAACTGAACCTTCAAGTATAAATTTATTCTCAATTACTTT
>JAMWCJ010000081.1 GCA_023818645.1 Candidatus Omnitrophota bacterium
TTTGTTCCTTCTGGTCCGTGTATTGCTAACCTGTGGATTATCCCTCTTTTTATTCTGCAGAGTGCTCTAAATTCGTCAATATTTAAATTGTCCATCATTGTCATATCTGCATTATCAATATAAAAATCATTTTCAATATGCCAACTTACCTGACAAAATGACCAGTCAACATGCATATTATTTATCCACCATGGCTGTCTTCCAAGTTCATAACATATATTGTTAAGTCGCTTTGTTAAACTCCTCCTTGTAAATACATTAAATTTCCAGTAAAATTCACCTCTTTCAGGGTCATAGTCCTTTATAACAGTTATGGAAGAATTATCCCACCATGTTCCATTAACAGGAACTTTTGAAATTAATTTATAATGATACCAGACAAAACAATCTTCAAAAGACCTTGTGAAATTAACACCAACAGTTGTCAATTCTCTATCTGTCTTCCATTCTTTTGTTCCCTGTGTGTTTATCCATCCTTTAAATTCTGTTTGAGGATGTGGTTTAAAATTTGTTTTTCCAAGCCATTCTCCAGCATAAGTATCAAATGCATCAAGACCGAGTCCTGTTAAAGATGTTGAACCATATAAAACAAACATCTGATTTTTCAATCCAACTGAATTATATGCTCGATTTCTAAAAGCACTAATATGATTTAAACAATTTTTATTTTCTGTTTTTAATTTTGGTTTCCAGTCAGGGTCAAGAAATACTTTTCTTAATTCATTAAGATCTTCGTCGTCATTTTCAAAGCCATCAACACTTCCTCCATAATATCTGTAGCCAAAAGTATTGTGTGCGTATACTAATTTTCCCCATGCCCATTTTCTTTCTTCCGGCATCTTTTTAACCGGATCTATCAAGAATGCAAAGTGTATTTTTCTTTTTCTATCAATCATAGTTTTATATGCAATTATATTTATTTTTAATTCAATTTCGCCATTTTCTTTTCTATAAATTTCAACTGCTGATTTATTATCACTCATTACCCAATCTCTGTTTTCTTCAGCAAACCACCATAACCCTTTATCTCCATTACCAACAAAAACAATTGGAACAAAACTTTCCCAGTTTCCAAATGGTAAAAGTTCCTTGCTTTCCCAGATAAGACCGGCATTTTTAGGTAAACTACCAAATTTATTCCCTCTTCTTCCATCACCTGCCCTCTGTACATATAATGTGTCTGCATTCTTCCATAAAGGTATATTTAAAATCAATTCCTCTATTTCTGTCTTTTCAACTGGAATTATATTGAGAAAAACCTCATACCAGCCATCATATTCAACAATTCCATTCAATTTTATTTTTAAGTTTCCTAATTTTCCCTCACTTTCAATTTCAATTTTTCCCTCTTTTTCATTTATGATCTTTAATTGTGGGTTTTCAATTTTTATATCTTTTCCATCTTTCTTTGCAATTATTTCAACCTTTCCACTTAAAATATTTTCATTTTCTCCTCCTATTGCAAATATCTTTTCAAATAAACCATCATCTCCTATAATATATTTCCTTCCCCACACCTCAAATTCTTTCCCATTTCTTTTTATAGGAGTATATGGTGGAATTACTTTATCTGAAATTCCAAGTTTGTTTCCTTCCCATTCATAATTTCTTTTCACAAAATCAATAGTTCTTTTATCAATCAATTTATTTTTCTCATCAAAGATTTCAATTTCTGTAGTATATTCACCAGAAGGAAGATTTAAATCTTTAACAATAGTATATCCATATTTATTCTTTATTTCTTCTATTTTACTTCCATATATTTTTCCCTTTTTATCCTTAATACTTATTTTAAATTTTTTACTTTTTTCATATTCTTTCTTTAAACCAAAAAAATCAAAATCAATCTTTACTTCAGCAACACCATAACTTGGCCAATAAGCAAAATTCCACTCATAATCACCTTTTGGTCTTGTTTCAAGCCACGGTTTTATATGTTTATCAAAAAATTCATCTGTAAGTTTAATTATTGGCGCTGAATAAAAATAAAGTAGTTTTTCTTCATCGTTTTCATAATAATAGGATAAAATTTCAATCTTATTACCTTTTTCAGTTAAATCAAGTTTCTCTTTAAAATTTAAAATTTCAGTCCTTCCATTCTCCAAAACTTTAATTATTTCTTTATCAAAAATTTTTTTACCATCACCATCTATAACCTTCACTATAACTTTAATCCTGTTTTCTCCTTTCCCTTTTATCTCAATCTTTATATCCATATCTCCTTTACTTATCTCACCCATATCAAAAATTTTAAAAATAGGGCCTTTTTTATCAAATAAAACTTCTCCAAATTCTTCCCATCCCATCCAATGTGTTCCAACCCAGCCAGCAAAATATATTCCACCCGGAGCATCCGCCCTTAATAATTGTAAAACCCATCTTTTTCCATCAAGTGATTTTTCTTCAAAACTTTCTATATTTATTGCCATCTCCAAATCCCAGAATTTATCATTTACAGAACAGGCAACTTTTCCGCCGATTGACCACTCAAGTTCAGTTCCTGGGGTTCCATTATAATACCACTCATCTGAATAAAACCCTTTTGGATTTACCATAATCTTATAAAAACCAATCCCAGGGAATGTTGCTTTCTTTCTATCTTTTGCTATCTGTATTTCTGTATGGTCATCCCATAAAATTCTATAACTTTCATCGTTTGTTTTTACCCTTGCAACTGGCCATACATTAGGTGGATTGGGTGAACGCATTGAAATATAAAGATATTTTTCATCATATCCAACAAACCACATAACATCCTGAATCTTTGGAACAATTGTTTTTAATTCTCCTCCTGCTGTGCCCCATGTTACCATTCCTGTTATGCAGGCAAAATTTTCATATTCTTCATTATCTATTTTCCCATCAATTAATGGTTTTTTTTCACCTATGTAAGGAACAAGTAAAAAAGGAGTTTTAATTTCACTGAATAAAAAATTACAAAACAAAATCAATAAAATAAAAATTTTCTTCATTTTCCTCCTTTCCATTTTCCTTTTTCATCAATATATTTTTCACCTATTATTTTTAATTCTTCAGAATATGAACCTATTAAATAATCAGGTATTGCAGGGGTTAAATTGTTTTTAAATAGAAATTCAAAAGGGTTTTCTACATCTTTTGGGATTTGATTTTTATCAAATCTTAAAATAACAAATGAATCAATCTCTCCAACAAGATATTTATAAACCTCCCAGTAGGTTGGTAGAGAATATTTCTTATTTTTAAAATCAAATCCAATTTCTGCATAGATACCTGAATATATCAATAAAATATCACAATGATGTTCTGAAAAAGTAGGAATATCAGGTCCTATTTTCTCTCTCAGAAATTTCATAACAATGACATCTTCTAATTTATTCCCAAAAGAATCAAGATAAAAAGCAGAAAAACCCATATCAATTGTTTTTTTGAATCTTCTGTATAACATATTTAAGTGTTCTATATCGTTTGGATTTATATCAATTACTCCATCGTATCTCCAGTTTACCCTGTAAGTTATATGCCTTGGCCTTGTAGCAAGTCCGATTTTTAAACCTGCCTCATTAAACTTTTTTATAATATAAGGAATATTTTTTTCTATCTCTGGCGGAAAAATATCAAAATCACTTCTAAACATTGCACCTCTCGGTTCAAAACCACTTATTGCCCATAATATTATTCCCTGTCCATTTGCATTTTTTAATCCGGGAATCACCATCTCACAGAATAATTTAGCTCCTTCTTCAAGGTCAATTCTTCTACTTGGTCCATTAAATCCATATGGATTAAATATTGATGAATGATAAAAATCGCCCGAACAAAATTGAGACCAGATTTTAAAATTATGATTATATTGAATATCTCCAAAATTGCTCTTAAAAAATTCTTTGTAAGGAGAGAGTAGATATTTCCAGTCAGTGTTTTTACTTACTCTCAATATAAAAGAATATTTTTTTGTCTCTTCTGGAGCAATCCTTTCAGGAACTATATATGTGAAACTTCTCTCACTACCTTTTGAATTTATCCATCCATAAAAAAGTGTCTTTTTAAATCCTTTATAATAAGGAGAAAGACCAAATCCAAAATTTTCATCCTTTAAATAGGCACCTCCAATTCTGACAAAATGGGAAGGATGACAGAAATCTTCTATTTTTCCATTTGCATTTATATATCCAGGATCGTGTGAAAAGATTATCCCTTCAGGATTTTTTGAAAAATAAAATTTTAATCCACCAAAAGCAACTATTGGAATTTCTTTTTCAGCAGATAAGTTTTCCAGTTTAATATCTATCTTAACATCTTCTTTTTCAAATATATAATAAAACTCCAATTTCAGATTTGGATATAAATGGTTTACTTTTACTTTTTTTTCACTTAAAATTTCAATATTTTTCACACATTCTGTTTCATTTATAATTGGGCCTTCTATATTAAAAATTTTTGAAACATCTATAAATCCTAAAAAACCTTCAGCAATTTTTTTATTGTCAATCAATATCAGAGAGATTCCATTTTTATCAACATTATATTCAATCTCTTCATATCTATGTTTAAAAACTTCATCTCCTTTTAAACTAAAACAAAACAAAAAAGCAAATATCATCAAATACTTTTTTATTTCCATTCTTTTTCTATATACTCTTTCCATTTTTCAATGTCATATCCAAAAAATTTATTTGTCATTTTTTCAATTGTATTCAATACAAATTCTTTTAATCCTTCTTCTTTCAATAAATCAATAAGAAATTCAACACTTTTTTTGTTCTTTATTTTTCCAAGTGAATTAATTGCTTCTTTCTTAATATTTATATCTTTTTCTTCTACAATTAAATTTATTAAAGGTTCTATTGATTTTTCATTTTGTATATTTCCAATTGTTTGGATTGCTCTATATTTTATTGAACCCATTTTATTTTCAATTGCCTGATGCAAGAAGGGAAGGGCCTTTTCTCCTATTTTTGTTAATAAGTTTACTCCTAAAACCTGAATTTTCCAATTTGGATTTCCAAGAAATTCTATTAATTTCTCTATCTTTTCTTTCCCTATTTCTGATAATAAATCTCTTATTAAATTTATAGTTTCCCAGTTAAGTTTTTCAATATTTTCATTGACATATTTTATGATATAGGGTAAAGATTTTTCACCTATTTTAATTAAAGCATTATATGAGACCTTCATAACCGTGGAGTTTTTAAATGAAATATATGGAATTATGAAATCTGAAAATTCTTCTTTTCCAATTTCTCCACCAGCAAATAAAATACTCGCAATTACTCTTAAATCTTTTTCCTCTCTTACAGTTTCAATTATTTTTCTATAAGAATTTTCATCCTTAATCTTTCCAATTGTTTCTATTGCAACTTTTTTTAAATACCAGTAATCACTCTCTTTTATTACTCTCAATATATCTTTCCCCTTTTCTTTATCACCTATTTCTCCAATTGCTTCACAAACTTTTATTTTTATAGTTATATCTTTTTCATCCAGAAATTTAATAAGTTGCTCTGCACATTCTTTATCTTTACTTTTACCAATTGCCTCAATTAAATTACTTCTGACAATCCAGTCATTCTCTTTTTTAATTATATTGATTAACTCCTTATTATATTCTCTTGTATTTAAATTTATAATTGCCTCGCTAACTTTCCTTCTTACCTGTACATCAGAATCATTGAGGAGTTTTAAAAAATTATCAAGAGAGATTTTTTCTTCTACATTTTCTTTTTCTTTTATTTTTGAAATCAAAATACAACAATATGCTTTAACAATTGATTTTGTTTCTTTATTCTCAATTGCGTTAATCAAATATGGAATTGCTTTTTTCCCAAAATTTTCAATTGCTTCAACTGCATATATCCTGTTCCAGTAATTTTCAAGTGATGAAATTAAATATGGTAAAGAGGACTCATCTTTTATTTTCCCAAGAACTATAATTGAAATAAGTTGCAAATCCCCTGAACTCGGTTTAATCTTTAAAATCAGAGGAACTACTTCATCAGACTTTAATTCTCCTAATATCCATATTGCTTTTTCATAACCCTTTTCTTTCTTTACAATAAAATCAATTAAAAAGGGAACCGCTTCTTTCCCAATTTTTAAAATCCCTTTTGCTGCTTCCCATCCAGGAGTTGTTACTGTAAAACCCCATGGAGTTTCAGGATTTCTCCATAAAATTTTTTCGTCATCCTTTAAGAAATTAATCAAAATTTGTATATTTTTTAAATCCCTTTCTTCACCAATCTTATAAATAATTTCAGATCTTTCTACTGGATTAAGTTTTTCAATGTGATTTATGTCAAAATTATTACAAAAAACTGATAAAGCAATTAAAAAAAACAGTATATTTATCTTTTTTCCCATTTTTTAAATTACCAACCTTCTGAATAAAATAAAGCACCTCTCTGTCCTGCCCAATATTTTAAATTTGGCACTTTTAAACTCATAGGGACACCCCAAAATTCACATCTATATCTATTTGCTTCGGGTAAATATCTATCTTTATTGTAATCAAGTCGTTTATTTACAGGAGTAATCCATTGAACATCTCCACCCAAGAATAAAAAGTTTGCTCCACCTGTAGCAGTTGATAATTTGTTAGTACCAGATGCTCCACCACCTGTTCCATGATTGTAGATAGGGATTCCGCGATATGGAATAACTGTTATAAAAAGATGTCCTATATCTCTATGCCATAAAGGTGTAAACATATAATCAGCCATTATTGCTGTTTCTATTCTATCTTTTTCCCTTAATCCAGGAGCATATGCATATGAACACCTTGTATAACCTGGAACACCTGTGTTTGATGCTGAAAAATCACTTGCAGGACAGATAAAGAGAGAATAATTTTTAACATAAACAGGCCCTTCAATATAATTTGTAGATAGGTCTAATTGTCCTGTTAAAAGAGATAAAGATCTTGTTGAAGAAACAGGTCCATAAGCACTATAATCTCCATTCCATGACTGGTTAGGATCCCTTGGTAATCTGAAATGAAATATGTATCCTGTTTCAATTGCTGTAGGGAACCAATCATTCCAATCCTGAGCATACATATGAAGAGCAAGTGATAACTGTTTTAAATTACTTGCACAAACAGCAATTTGTGCCCTTTGTTTTGCTTTTGCAAGAACAGGTAGAACCAATGAGGCAAGAATAGCCACAATTGCTATAACAACAAGCAGTTCTATCAATGTGAAGCCATGTGGTTTTGGAAAGATGCTCTTTGAAAATTTTTG
>JAMWCJ010000012.1 GCA_023818645.1 Candidatus Omnitrophota bacterium
AATCTGTTAAAGAATATAAAAGTTTATATAACATTCATTCTCCCTTTAAATAAAATCTTTCTTCAAAAAATCTACTATTTGTTCTAACTTGTTAATTCTTGACCCTTTTATAAAAACAGCATCACCTCTTTTTATTTTGCATTTCAATTCTTTTTTTAATTCTTCAATATCATAAAAGTGTTTTCCTCTTCCTGAAAGTTCAGAAATTATTTTGCTTTCTTTTCCAAAAGTAAAAATAATATTAATCCTTAAATTTTTAATTAACTTTCCAATGTACTGGTGATAAAATTTTGAAAATTTACCAAGTTCAGCCATATCCCCTAAAATTGCTATCTTTTTTTCAATCCTTTTTCTTTCAAATGATAATAAGGAGTTTTTTAATGAATATGGATTTGAATTATAACTTTCATCAATAATAAAAATTTTATTATTTATGAATTCTCCTCTGCCAGAAAGTGGTTTAATTTCCGATATTACATCTTTAATATATTCTTTAGATATACTAAATTTTTCTCCAAAAGCAATTCCAAAAAGTCCAGAATAAATAAATGATGGATTCCAGAAATGCATTTTATATTTTTCACCAGAAGATTCAAATATAAAAAAATCAAGCCCTTCTTCAATGATTTTTCCATTTATATCTGCTTTTTTCTTTACCCCAATTGAAAAAATATTAGTTGTATTTGCTTTCCTCTTTAAATAATCAAAAAAATCACTGTCTTTATTTAAAAAAATATCTTTTTCACTAACTAAATTATTAAAAACTTCTGATTTTGCATCTGCTATTTCTCTTCTATTTTTGAAAAAACCTATATGAGCCACCCCTATATTTGTTATAACACAGGTATTAGGTAAACAAATTTTACTTAGATAATCAACTTCTCCTTTTTTATTCATCCCAATTTCAAAGACACCAATTTCTGTTTTATAATTTGCTTGTAAAATAGAAAGTGAAAGACCTATCTGATTATTAAAATTACCAATTGTTCCAATTGTATTAAATTTTTCTGATAATACATTTTTTACAATTTCTTTTGTTGTTGTTTTTCCATCGCTTCCTGTAATAGTAATCACCTTCATATTTATTTTTATTCTATAATTTTTACTTATCTCATTAAGTGCATAAAGAGGTTCTTTAACCCTTATTAATAAACCCAAATCACCTTTATAATTTTCAGATACAATTGCTGCAAAAGCACCTTTTTTAAATGCCTCTTCTACAAAATTATGCCCATCATATTTTTCGCCCTTTAGAGCAATAAATATCTCTCCTTTTTTAATTTGTCTTGAATCAGTTGAAATTCCTTCTATAAGAAGATCTTTAAATTCTTTATTAATTTTCCCTTTACACCAATGAATGATTTCACTTAATTTAACCCTTTCCATTTTAAAGAAGTTTTTCCTCTTCTTTTTTCATAATTATTTCTCTTATTGCTTTTCTTGCTTCTTCCCTATCATCAAAAGGAATGGTGACATCCTTCAATATTTGAAATGCTTCATGTCCTTTTCCTGCTATTACTACACAATCATTACTTTTTGCCATTGAAATACCTTGATAAATTGCTTTTTTCCTATCAGAGATTGATATATATTTTCTTCTCAAATAAAATGGAATACCACTCTCAATATCTTTTATTATTTTAATAGGGTCTTCAGTTCTTGGATTGTCAGATGTAATAATAACAAAATCAGCCATTTTAACTGCTATTTTACCCATTAATGGTCTTTTACTTCTATCTCTATCTCCTCCACATCCAAAAATAACTATTATTCTTCTTGGTTTTAAATTTCTAACAGAAAGTAATAAATTTTTTAATGCTTGATGTGTATGAGCATAATCAACAATCACTGAAAAATCCTGTCCTTCGTTTATAAATTCAAATCTCCCAGGAACATTTTCAATTTTTAAAAAAGCATTTTGAGTAGTTTGGTAAGGAATTTTATAAATATAAGAAAAAGCAATCCCTGCAAGTAAATTATATATATTACCAAGTCCACTGATTTTACTTTTAAAAGTTAATCTTTCTTTTTCAATTTCAACTTCTAAAAAATTCCCTTCTTTTTCAATACGATAATTTAAAAGTTTTATATTTGCATTTTTATTCTTACCAAATGTTATAGATTCAATCCCAACTCTTTCACAACTTTTTAAAAAAGTTTTAGAGTAAGGAGAATCTAAGTTAATTATTGCATATTTTTCTTTCTTTTCACTCTCTCTTAAATATTTTGTAAAGAAAAGAAGTTTTGTATTGAGATAACTTTTGAATGTTTTATGATAATCAAGATGTTCATGAGAAGCAATATTTGTAAAAATTCCCACATTAAAATCAATCCCTTCTATTCTTTTTTGGTCAATGCCATGAGAAGATATTTCCATAACAGCCCATTTGCAGTTATTTTTTAACATTTCAGAAAACATTTCAATTAAATCAAGAGATTCAGGTGTTGTGTTTGATGATACAATCCTTCTTTCTCCAATTTCATAAAAGATTGTTCCAATAAGACCTGCCTTAATTCCATTTTCATTTAGTATCCCTTTTATTATAAAATTTGTAGTAGTTTTCCCATTTGTTCCTGTTATTCCTAAAACATTTAATTTTTTTGAAGGGTAATCATAATAAATATTTGCAATTTCACTTAATGTTTTTTTAGTATCTTCAACAATAATCTCTGTAATATCTGATCTAATAATTGATGGTCTTTTACTTACAACTATACATTTTGCTCCTCTTTCAATTGCTTCATTCACAAAATTATGCCCATCCTGTTTTGTCCCTTTTATTGCTACAAAAATATAATTCTCTTGTATTTTCCTTGAGTCATAAGCAATTCCCTTCACTTCAAAATTATTAATATTAAAAACCTTCTTTTTTTTAATATCTTTAATTAGTTCCTTTAATTTCATTTTTATATACTATTTTTAAATCCTTTTCAGGAGGTATTTGGTAATAATTTATTATTCTTGAAATTATATCCCTAAATATGGGAGCAGCAACAAGTCCTCCATAATAAACTCCAACAGGTTCATCTACATTAACTGTTATAGCAATATTTTTTTTCTTACTTAATAAAAACCCAACAAAAGAGGAAACATATTTACCTTTTAAATAGACACCTCCAATTGCTTTTTGAGAAGTACCTGTTTTCCCATAAATATTATATCCATCAATTTTTGCAGAAGATGCAGTTCCCTCTTCACTAACAACTTTTTTTAATATTTCTCTTAAAATATAAGTTGTCTGGGGTGATAAAATCTGTTGTTTTTCATTTATGTAATTGTTAATCACATAGTTTCTTTCTTCATCTTTTATTTCTTTTAAAATATGTGGTTTAACAAGATAACCACCATTTGCAAAAACAGAAATTGCTCTTATTCCCTGAACTGAAGTTATTCCTACCTCCTGTCCAAAAGGTATTGCTGTAATTGAGTAAGATGACCATTGTTCAAGAGGTCTGAATATTCCACCTATCTCGCCTGGTAAATCAATTCCAGTCCTTTCTCCAAATTTAAATTTTTTACAATATTCATAAAGTTTTTCTTCACCAAGAGCCATCGCAATTTTTACAATTCCGATATTACTTGATTTAGCCAATGTATCCTCAAATGTCAAAACTCCATAAGGATGTACATCATGTATATAATGACCTCTTACAAACCACTTCCCATATTCGCACATTATTGTAGAGGAAGGAGTGAAAAGATTTTCTTCAATTGCAGAAGCAGCAGTTACAATTTTAAATATTGACCCTGGTTCAAAAAGGTCAGTAACACATTTATTTCTTATAATTGATAAATCAAATTTTGAAAAATTATTCGGGTCATAATCAGGATAGTTTGCAAGAGCAAGTATTTCTCCTGTATTGGGATCCATTACAATCACAGAAATATTTTTGGGAGTAAATTTCTCAAATCCATTTTTAATCTCTTCTTCAACAATAAATTGAATATTAGAATCAATGGTTAAAACAATATCTTTCCCTTTTTCTTCTTTTATTAACTTTTTTCTTATTGATGGAATAAAATTTCCAAGTCCATCTTTTAAAACCATATATATTCCCTCTTTCCCTTTTAGAAAAGAGTTATAAAAATATTCAACGCCTTCAATTCCTTTTCCATCCACATTTGTATAACCAAGTATATGACAGGCATGTTTTCCATAAGGATAAATTCTTTTATAACCTTTTTCAAAATATATACCTTTAAGTTTTAACTTTTTAATTTTTTCATATTCTTCAATTTCAAGGTTCTTTTTTATTAAACAATACGATCCATTCATCTTTTCTTCTATCTCTTTTTTGTCTATCTTTAAAATTTCAAAAAGAGTGTTTTTCAATTCATCCAAATACTCTGGTTTCTCAGTTCTCAGTTTTTTTATAACCCATGTATCAAAATATAAAGAGTAATTTGGAAAATTAAAAGCAAGAAGTTTTCCATTTCTATCAAAAATTTTACCCCTCTCGGGAAGGATTTTAATTCTTGCAAATTTTGTTTTTTTATCAATTATTGCATTTTTTGAATACTCTATAACCTGAAGATTAAAAAGTTTAAAGAAAATTCCCAAAAAACAAATAAAAAAAATAATTTTTATGTATCTAATCCTCTCTTCAAATATATTACTTTGTTCCTGCTTCAAGAATCTCGGTTTTTTTATAATCTTTTTCATTTTTTTCTTCACTTATTTCTAAAAAACACCATTTTTTTGGAACCACAAGATTGATATTTTTTTCTTTTGCAATTTTTATTAAATTTTCAGGATTTGTAAGTTTTATTATCTGGAGATTATAATTTTTGTTTAATAGATATAGAAGTTCATATTTATCTTTAAGTTTATCTATTTGATATCCAATATATATTATTTTTATATATAAAAACACATAGACGATCAGAAAAAAACCAATTATTATAAAAAGCAAAATTCTTTTAAAATTATCTCTATTCTTTTTCTTCTTCATCTTTTTCTCCAACCCTTAATTTTGCACTTCTGCTTAAAGGATTTTCTTTTAATTCTTGTTCTGATGGTGTTAATGGTTTTTTTGTTAGAATTTTTATTTTATTTTTTTCTTTTAAAAAATTTTTAACAATCCTATCTTCAAGTGAATTAAAACTTATAACAAGTATTCTCCCTTTATCTTTTAAAAAATTTACTGATTTTTCAAGTCCAATTTTCAAACATTCCAGTTCATTATTTACTATAATTCTTAATGCAAGAAAAAATCTTGTAGCAGGATGAATTTTTTTTCTTTCTTTAAAATTCTGAGATATAAATTCAGAAAGTTCTTTTGTAGTTTCAAATTTTTTTCTTTCCCTTCTTTCTATGATTTTATCAACTATTTTCTCACAATTTTTAATCTCTCCATAATTTTTGAAAATATAAATAAGATCTCTTCTTTTCCATTTATTTATAATATCAAAAGCGGTTAACTTATATGACCTATCATATCTCATATCAAGCGGTCCTTCAATCTGAAAACTAAAACCTCTTTCAGGGTCCTTAACTTGTAGTAGTGAAAAACCAAGGTCAAAAAGAAAACCATCTACTTTATATATTCTTTCTTTTTCTAAAATCTCATCTATATTCTCAAAACCACTTTTAATTAATTTATAATTTTTAAACTCTTTTAAATTTTCTTCTGCGATTTCCAACATTTTCTCGTCTTTATCAATACATATTAAAAAAATATTTTTCCTTGAAGAAAGTAAAAATTTACTATGTCCTCCTGTTCCACAGGTGCAATCTATATATAAACCACCATCCTTTAAGTTTATCCATTTCAAAACTTCCTCTTTTAAAACAGGATAATGTATTTCATTCCCAGATTTTATCAGCAATTTCTCCATAAGACGGTCCATATTTTTCGCAAAATTCTTTCCACATTAACTCATCCCATATCTCTATTCTTTTTCCTGCACCAATAATAACAATGTTTTCTTTAATTTCAGCATATTCAATTAACTGTAAGGGAATTAAAATTCTACCCTGTTTATCCATTTTTTCTTTAAAAGAACCAGAATAAAATAATCGTGTAAATATTCTTGGATTCCCTTTTGTAAAAGAAAGTTCATTTATCTTTTCAACCTGCTGTTCAAAAATTTTTTCAGGAAAAACAAAAAGACATTTTTCTATTCCTTTTGTAATATAGACAATATTATTTCCGTCTTCTTTTATTAAACTTCTCAATTTAGAAGGAATAATTACTCTCCCCTGGCTCTCAATTTTACTCCTATATTCACCAAAATATACCATTTTTCACCTTTTTATAACATTAAATACTCACTTTTAAATTTTGTCAAGTTTTTTCAAATTTGTACTCTTTTTACCTTCATCTACAAGGTAAAAGTGAAAGATTGGAGATAATCAGAGATTAACAAAAGGACACTAACTATTTTTTTCTACTGAAATTTCGCAGGGTTTTTTATTTTCTTTTAACTTCTATTTTTTTCTGATATCCACTTTCAATATAACTCTTTATAGGGTCGAGAGGAAGATTTTTTTCTAATCTTGCTTTAAGTATAATCGGCCTTACATCACATAGAGAAATCGCTGAATTGAAAGTCCTATTTGCTAAAATTATTTCATCTTTATTTTGCAAATTTTTTATTTTCTCCTCCTCAACAAGAACTGCTCTTGCAAGAGAAATTTGAAGAGAATCTATTGAATGTAAAATTGAATGAAATCTATTTTCTCTTCCACTTGCCTGGTCAATCATATATGCCCAATTTTTCTTTTTTTCTTTGTTACAAATCACTTTCCCTTTCACAAGTTCATAAAATATTCTTGCGATTTGTGGATTAGGTTCAACAGCATGGTCATCATCTGCTGCATATCTTGTATTAAAATGGAAACCACAATGAAGATTTTCTGATATTAAAGTAGAAACAATTTGTTCAATATTTACTCCATGTGGATGATGTCCAAGGTCTATCAAAACACCTGCATTTTTGCCGAGTGCCTTAGCAAGAATATATGAAGTTCCCCAGTCAGAAATTGTTGTACTATATGTCCCAGGTTCAAATAGTTTATATTCGATAAGTACGATTACATCTTTTGGAATCTCTTCATAACTTTCAATTAAAGATTTTTTCATTAACTTATAACTTTCTGAAAGGTCAATCTGTCCTGGATAAAGAGAACCATCAGGAAACCAAAGTGTTAAAAGTTTATTCCCATATTTTTTCGCAATTTCGGCTCCAAATATTGTTTGTTCAATATATCTTTTTCTTGTTTTTATATCGGGACAGGTGAAACTTCCTCTATGAGATCCTGTAAGAAAATATGTAGGACTTATTGCTCCTAAAGAAATACCCTTTTCTTTTGCATATTCATAAACATCTTTGACAATTTTATAATCCGGTTCTATTCCATTTATTGAAAAATCCCATAAAATATGAGTTGCTATTCTTGGTGTGCATCCTGTTAATTTATGAACAAAACAAGCATCATCAATTTTTTCATATATATTCCTTGCATACCCTGGCGGAGTATAATTCCCAAACCTTCCTCCTCCAAAATTTCCAAAAATCCAACTGGGAATCTCTACTTCAAAATTTTTCACATATTCAATAGATTTTTTAACCTTTTCTTGTCCAAATTCATCTTCAAGTTGTTTTATCCCATTTTCAATCCATTTTTCATAATTCATAAATTTCTCCTTTAAAAATTTAATAAAGGAGTGACCAATAAGCCGGATTCTGTTTTAGGTGTTCATTCATCTTGGTCAGAAGTCACCTTCTGACTCATGCGGTCTACCCGAACCTTTTTGGGGCAGGGAACCCATTGGTTCTGCTTGACCTTGCTTCAGATGGGGTTTGCCATACCTTCTCTGTCACCAGAGAAGTGGTGAGCTCTTACCTCACCTTTTCACCTTTACCTACCACTTTTATAGGTGATAGGCAGTATATTTTCTGTGGCACTTTCCAGGTATTGCTACCTGTTCCTGTTAGGAACCATCTTCCCTGCAGAAGTCCGGACTTTCCTCCCACCAGAAAATCTGGTGAGCGAACACCTGGTCACTCCTTTTAAAATAAACCACACACCTTTTCAATGAACGAATTTGCAAGACGATCTGCAATTTTATTATCTTTTCTACTTATATAAGTAATTCTTATATTATTATACTTTGAAAATAAAAAATTGACTATCTTATGGAAAATTAATAATTTATCATCTTTTACCCTGTATTCACCTTTAACCTGTTTAACAAGAAGTTGACTATCACTTCTTATCTCAATTTCATTTGTTTTAAAAGGAAGACATTCAATCAAAGCAAAAATTAAAGATATATATTCCGCAACATTATTAGTTGTTATTCCGATATAATCACCTATTTTTTTGTATATTTTATCATTTTTGAAAATTACTACGCCATATGCACTTTTACCAGGATTCCCTTTTGAAGCACCATCTATATAAATATAAATTTTTTCCATTAAAATAAAATTCTACTACAATTTTCACATTGAATAATTTCTTTTTTCTTTTTTACTTTTTCTACTAAAAAAGTAGGAAGTTTCATATAACATCCACTACATATTCCATTTTCAATTTTTACTACAGCTATTTTATCTTTTTTTGATTCTCTTATTTTTTCATATAAAACATACATTTTGTAATCTATATCTTTAACAATATCTTCCCTCTCTCTTTTTTTTAGTTCTACTTCTATCTTTAAATTTTCTATCTTTTTTTTCTCTTCTTCTATAATTTTTGAAACTTTTTCTTTTGCTTTTTTTAATTCTTCTTCTAAAATTTTTAATTTTTTTAACACATCGTCTTCTTTTTCCATTAGTAAAAGTATATCATCTTCAATTTCAGAAATTTTTTTCTTATTATTTGCAATTTCTATTAAAAGAGCTTCATACTCTTTATTATCTTTTACTCCATCAAGTTTTTTATTCAAATTTTTTAATTCTTCTTCATAACTTTTAACTTCAAGTTCCCTTTCTCTTCTATCAAGTTGTATTTTTCTTAAATCTTCTTTCTGAATTTTAATCTGGTTTTCAATATCTTCAATTTCTTTGTTTAATATTTTAACTTTTTCAGGAAACAAATCTATTTCTATCTGTCTTTTCAATATTTCATTATCAAGTCCTTGAAGTTGCAGAAGTTTTTCTATTTCTTCAGCAATCATTTTTTTCCTTTCAAGTTTTCAATTTTGTTATTATAAACTTTTCATTTTATTTTTTCAACAAAAAAATTTTTATAATTATTTTTAAAGAAGTTAATAAATTCTTTTTGATTTGTTGTTGCTGTCCCGATTTTACCAACAACAATTCCAGCAGCAAAATTTGAAACGATTGCACTTTCTAAAACATCGTTACTTACACATAAATAGAGTGAAAATATAGCACAAATAGTATCTCCCGCTCCTGTGACATCATAAACCTCTTTTGCAATTGAAGGTATATGATATATTTCACTTTTATTTTTAAAAACAATCATACCATCTTTCCCAAGAGTTATTATTAGATTTTTAGATTTTAAAAAATTTAAAATCTCAATTCCTGTTTCAATAATACCTTTGAAATCCTTTACATTAATTTTCCCAATTCCTAAAATTGCTTCGTTTTTGTTAGGAGTTATACAGAAAATATCCTTATAAAATTTAAAATGTTCAGGTTTTGGATCTACAATTATTCTTTTTTTAAATTTTTTTAAAAATTCAATAATATTTTTTGTTATTAAACCTTTTCCATAATCAGATACAACAATAATTTCTATTTGATCAATTTTTTTTAAAATAATTTTTTTTATTTCTTCTTCTTCCTTTTTACTTAATTCTTCAATTTTTTCTCTATCAATGCGAACTATTTGCTGATTTTTTGCAATTATTCTTGTTTTAACAATTGTAGGGACATCTCTTTCAAGAAGGAAAAATTCTATTTTTTTATCAGAGAGTAAATTTTCTAAAATTTTACTATTTTCATCCTTTCCAGTTGATGAAATTAAAAAAATATCTCCACCCATATCTTTTATGTTTACCGAGGTATTTCCTGCTCCTCCAAGGGAGAACATCTCGTTTTTTACTTCAACTACTGGAACAGGTGCTTCTGGCGATATTCTTTTCACATCTCCAAAAATATAATGGTCAAGAATAATATCTCCAATTAATAGAATTTTTTTTGAAGAGAAATTTTTGAAGTTTTTTTTAATTTTTCCAATATCTAAAATTCTTTCAAGATTCAATCTCATATTAATTTATATCCAGAAAATTGAATTTCCCTGTTTTCCTGTAAATAAATCAATTATAAACCAGACACCAGCACAAGTATAAAGACCTAATGGTAAGCCAAGGAAAAAGTATTTAAATTTATTATAAATTTGAACACCACCATATTTTAAAATAAGTTTCTTTATAAGCCATACAACAAATATTGAAAACCAAAGTTGATCCATAAGCCAAACAGGCCCTATTAAAAATCCAATTGGATGTAATGGCCACCAGAGGAAATTTTGTCTTGCAAAAATTAAAATACCCATTGTAAAAAAACCAATTCCTCTACTTATCCATCCTATTTTATTAGATATAGTCGGGTTTTTTATTAAATCACTTGCATATTTATAAGGCGCTTGAGGACCTCCAACAAAATACCAGTTATTTAAATTAATTCCACCATATCTATAAGCAAGTTTTAATTCTAAAGTCAATGTAGTGATTATATTTATAAAAATTGCAAGAAATAAAAACCAGAAAAAGGGTCTTCTATTAGATTCTGATTCTTCCACTATTTTAAGTGACATTGAAGTTGAAGCAAGTGGAAAAGTTCTTAAATCAGCAGCATATATATATGTTAATGCAAGAGCAAGAATTGTAAACGGAGTAAGATTTTTTGAACCAAACATTGAAATAATTTGAACAGATGCAATTGTTGTTGCTACCATTGTTGGAATTCCACCTTCACAAACAATTCTTGTTAAAGTTAACCAGATTACAAAAGCAAATATTAGGAATAAAACTGCTATATACCACTTCATTCCAGAAAAAGTTAACCATAAAATCATAAATAAAGAACCAAAAATAATTCCCCAGAAAGAACTTTTATAAGATAAGATTTCTCCACTATCGTCAATTTTTTTATTCATTGCTCCAGAAAAAACATCCTTCAAATGGTATCGCCACAAAAATAAACTATAACCAACCATCATTATCATTGCTCCCATTCCAAGATGAGCAAATATTGCTTCTCCAGAACAACCATAAATTCCAACATTTTCAGTACTTGCTATTCCTGCAATATTGAATATCCCTCTTATAATTTTAAAAAGTAAATTGAAAAACCATAAAGAAAATGCAACATCAAGATTTACAAAATAAACAAAGCCAATTACTGGAAAACTTGTTCTAAATATAAGGTTTAATGTATTTCTAAATATAGGAATGCTTTTTACAAGTTGAATTTGAGGGACTGCAGAAAAATAGAAATGGAAAGCATTAATTGTTCCTATAATAAAGGCAATTGAAAAACCAAACCACATAAGTGGGTTTTTGAAAAAACTTGGTAAGATTCCTTTATTTTCTTCAACCATTTCCTTAGGTAAAATTGTTAATGGATACACAAGTTTTTCTCTTTCAGCCCATTGTTTTCTTAAAATGGAAGCAATACAAATCATAACAAAATAAAGAATGAGAATGAAAGGAATCCAGTAAAGTAAAGGCAAGATCCAAACTTTCCATGGTATTGGCATTCCTTTAGGTAACCCTTCATAAAAATATTTTACTGCTTCTTTATCAGTTACAAAAAGAACCTTTTTTAAATAAGGAATTAATAATTTATCCCATTCATTTTGAGGACTTGAGTAATAAAAAGGAGCAGAAATTATAGGCAATATCTGACTTCCAAAACCCATTTCCGTAACAGAAGAAGCAACAAGCATCATTGAATAAACAACAAGCAATTCACCAGGAGTAAAAGCGATATTCTTTTTAATCTTTCTCTTAAACAATTTTAAAATAGAATTGATTAAGAAAACAAATATGAAAAATATAAAGATTGCTCCGCATGGCATATGATCAATAGCCATATATGAAGCATGGACTACATCTGTTGAATAATGATCAATAAAAGCAACAAGTATTGAAAGAAGAATGCCTAAAATAAAACTTCTTTTTGTAAAAAATGTATTCATTTATCTCCTCCTTTCAATTCATTTTCAAGTTTATAAGAAAGATTTAAAAGAATTTCTTCTTTAAAATAAGGACTTATAAATTGAACACCAATTGGCAATTTGTTTGAAGAAAAACTACAGGGTATATTTATTGCAGGAAGACCAGTAAGGTTAACATTTACAGTAAAAATGTCAGAAAGATACATTTTTAATGGGTCGTCTTTTTTTTCTCCTAATTTAAACGGAAGTTCAGGAGTTGTTGGAGTCAATATTATATCTACTTTTTTAAACGCTTGCTCAAAATCATTTTTAATTAATGTTCTTACTTTCTGTGCTTTTAAATAGTATGCTTCATAGTAACCCGAAGATAAAACATAGGTTCCAAGTATAATTCTCCTTTTTACTTCTTCTCCAAAACCTTCTCCCCTTGTTTTCATATACATTTCCATTAAATTCTCATAATTTTTACTTCTATATCCATACTTTACACCGTCAAACCTTGCAAGATTTGAACTTGCTTCTGCTGTTGCTATTATATAATAAGTTGCAATTCCATAATCAGTATGGGGTAGAGATATTTCTTCAATTATCATTCCTCTCTCTTCCAGAATTTTTAAAATTTCAAAAATTTTTTCTCTAATTTCTTTATCTATCCCTCCAACAAAATATTCCTTAGGTATCCCAATCTTTAATTTACCTAAATCTTTATTTAAGAACTCAAGATAGTCACAAACTTCAATATCAACACTTGTAGAATCCATTTTATCTTTTCCACTTATAATTTTGAGTAATAATGCATTGTCCTTTACATTTTTTGTTATAGGTCCGATCTGGTCAAGAGAAGAAGCAAAAGCAATTAAACCATATCTTGAAACTCTGCCATAGGTAGGTTTTATCCCTACAACTCCACAGAAAGCGCTTGGCTGTCTTATTGAACCTCCTGTATCTGAACCAAGAGATGCAAAACATAAATTGGAAGCAACACTGGCTGTAGAACCTCCCGAAGAACCACCTGGAACTCTTTCAAGATTGTGAGGATTTCTTGTTGGGCCAAAAGCAGAATTTTCTGTTGAGGAACCAAAAGCAAATTCATCCATATTTGTCTTGCCAATTATAATCGCTCCTTTTTCTTTTAACCTTTCAATTACAGTAGCATCATATGGAGGAATAAAATTTTCAAGGATTTTTGAAGCACATGTTGTTGGTATCCCTTTTGTGCATATATTGTCTTTAATTGAGATTGGTATTCCTTCAAGTTCCTTCAAATCTTCTCCTTTTTCTATCTTCTCATCTACCCTTTTTGCTTGGTCAATCGCTTTCTCATTTATATAAAGGTAAGAATGAATATCCTTATCTCTCCTATAAATTTCTTCAAGTAACAATGATACAACTTCAGATGGTTTAACCTCCTTTTTTTTATATAATTCTTTCAATTGAAAAATCCCAAGTTTAAGTATCTCCATTTTAATAACCTATTTTTTCAAATTCAATATGCAACCTCATTTCCAAACCAAATTAAATTATTTCCAACAATAGAATTTAAGTTTGAATTAATTCCAATATTCTCTGTAAAATATAATTGAAGGTGAACTTCATATGATCTTTTTTGCATTTGTAAATTGCAGATTTTTGATAATACATTAAAGTTAAAATCTCTGGCACAAGGATAATTCTGTTGATATTGTGTAGTTATTATCTTTCTGTTATTTCTATCCCAATCAAAACCACCAGTAAATTGAGAATTTGCAATTGGTCTTCCTCTATTTTTATTTCTTATCATATCTATCAATCTTTGTGCTTCCCATGGAAGTAATGGAGTGCAACCTCTTTTCCCCTTTAATTTTCTATAGATTAAACTCCATTGAATTTCAGTTGCATATACAGGAAGTTTGTCTAATACTTCCCATTCTGGAACACCTTCTGAATATACTTCAAAAGATTCAAGGGTCTCGCGAGTCATCTCTGCCCATAAAATGTCATCCAAAATTAAGTCTATGTCTCTATCCGAATTGGGAAATCTATCGTCAGCGTTTGGGATAAGTCCGGTTTCTCCCCAATCTAATTCTATTTTCTTCTTGCCGTCATAAAAGGAGTAGTAATGATCTCCCTCTTCACCGATTTTATGATAAACTACGACTTTGTCATTCCGTCTTAGTGTTTTCATATTTCTATTACTTCAAATAAAATATCGCCATTTTTAACTTCGTACTTCACAAATTTAATTCCTCTGTCACTAAAATCACTATTTTTAGCCTTTACCTTAGCCCTTTTATTAAAGTTAAATGCTATCAAAATAGGTTGGACTGTTTCGATTTCGCTCTCTGCAAGCCTTCCAGCAACCCATTTAGAGTATTCAATAAGTTGGGAAACATCATTAACATCACAAGTATCGCGCTTTAATTCTACGACACTGAACTTATATCTTAGAGGAAAACCCGTATATTTAATATTTTTGTGATAGCAGAGAATATCAATATTTTTCTTCGTAACATGATAAGGAACATTGTTAGCAAACCATTCCAAATCTTCAGTTGGACCAAAGACTTCTCTTAAATCCGTTCGTTGAGGGTTATCAATGTTAGCAATTAACCAAGCCCGCAAAATGTCTTCTAACTTAACTCTTCCATTCTGACTTAATCTCTCTAAAGGTAGCTTTATTGGGACTTTATTCCTTGATGGATAATTTCCTATATTTGCTGGGTTATTAATAGCATTTCCATTTATTTTTACAAGCAATTCTATAAGTGCTTCTGCTGCTTCAGGATTGATAGTATTGATACCTCTTGCTCCTTGAATCTTTCTGTAAAACCACACCCAAAATTTTGATTCATACTCTTTTGTAGAAAAAAGATAATCTTCAGGAACTGGTTGTGGAAAGTAGTTTAAACATTCAATTTCTACTCTTAATGGCCAAGTTCCATTAACACATCCAATTGGTGTAGGGTCAAAAAATGGTTCACTTGCAATTTTGTATATGCCATGGAATCCTACCTGTCGTTCATAAAGAAAAACCACATCCCCAATTCGTGTACCTAAAATATCGCCTATCATTCCAAAATATGGCTTCTTGCTGTTATTTAAACTTTCATTAATTACATCATCAAACCTATTTGGAATTCCTTTGATTCCTACTCCCCAAAAACTGTTATCTCTGACTACAGGGAAAGTATCTTTATCAGTTATAAAAACATGAGCTCTCATAATATCCTCTCTTTAATACTTCATTCATACAGTAAAAACCTAAAGGTATCCATTCACCTTTAGAATATTTATCTCCAATTACTAAAACCAAATATCGCCCTTTTTCTAAATAAGGAGTTGCATTATCTACTACATCTCCGAACATCTTCAAAAATTCTTCAATACTCTTTGCATTTGAAAGGTCTCTTTCATCTTTTGAAAATTTAATAATATTATGATAAGGGGGGTGCATAATAAGAAGTTGAACTTGTTTTATTCCATATTTATCTAAAATTTCTTTTATATTGATTGTCCTACTATCTCCTACAATTACTTCACTCACTACATTACTTTTATTTTCTTCTTTTTCAATCAGTTCAATTGCTTTCTGTGCTACCTCTTTATTCAATTCTATTCCTAATCCATTCCTGCCCAATCTTCTGCACTCAATTAAGGTTGTTCCACTTCCAACAAATGTATCTAAAACCCATTCGCCCTTTTTGGTATATCTCATCATCATTTGATGAGGAATTTGAGGGACAAAATTTCCCCAATACCAACCAAGATGAACTCCTGAAGTATCTCTTTTGTTCAATATCCACAAACTGTCAGTTATAATTTCATCATATTCTTTCCATCTTAAAAGATTTATATCATTAATTTTTCCTGTCTTTATTTTTGCCACTGTTTTCTTTAATCTATTTAAATAATACAATGCCCTTTCCTTGGTTTGTGATTTTATAATCTGGTCTAATTCTGAAACTAAAATACTTTTTTTCATCTTAAATGTATCGCCCTCATTTTCTATATTCATAATTCCCAAAGTATCATTTTTAAATGAAAGAATAATAGATTTTAGATTTTCTATTTTTTGTTTAAGTTTTTCTAATTCTTTTATATTTAAAAGTTGGTGTAAAAAAGTAATAAACCTTTCTTTATTTATTACAACAACTCCATCTTCTGAAACAACCTCTTCAATTTTAAACAGAGTGTTCAAACTATCTTCATTTTTTTTATATCTCATAAATATTTCCTTGGATCCGTTATCTTCCCTTCAATACAACTTGCTGCAACAACAGCAGGAGAGGCAAGATATATAAAAGCATTTGGATTACCCATTCTACCTTTGAAATTTCTGTTTGCGGTAGAAATTACAATTTCCCCATCCGATGGTATCCCCTGATGAGTTCCAACACAAGGACCACAACCTGGATTTGTAACACATGCACCACTTTCAATTAAAATTTCAATATATCCTTTTTTCAAACATTCAAGATAAATTTCTCTTGATCCAGGTGTACAAATTAATCTTACACCTTTTTTTATTTTTTTTCCTTTCAATATCTTTGCTGCAATCTCAAAATCACTAACTCTTCCATTTGTACATGTTCCTATAAATCCTTGATTAATTTCAATACCTTCAACTTCATTTATATCACAAACATTATCAACATTATGTGGTTTTGCGATCTGTGGTTTTAAGTTTGAAATATCAAAAATAAATTCTTTCTCATAAACTGCGTCTTTATCAGGAAAAACTGGCTGGTAATCTTTTAATCCTCTATTCTCAAGATATTCTTTTGTCTTTTCATCAAATTCAATTATTCCACATTTTGCACCAATTTCTGTCGTTAAATTGCAAATTGTAAATCTTTCATCCATTGATAAATTTTCTATCGTTTCTCCTTTTATTTCAACTGACTTATATATTGCTCCTTGTGAAGTTAAATTTTTTACCATATATAAAGCAATATCCTTACCAAATATACCAAAAGGAATTTTGCCTTTTATCTCTATCTTTATTGTTTGAGGGACTTTAAACCATAAAGAACCAGTGGCAAGTGCTATTGCAAGGTCTGTTGAACCAACACCACATGCCATACAATTTAAAGCACCATATGTTGGAGTGTGACTATCAGCACCAAGAATTAAATCACCTGGTTTTACTCTTCCCTTTTCTGGAATAAGAATATGGCAAACACCTTCTCCAACTTCAAAAATTTCAATTCCATACTTTTTAACAAAATCTCTCATCAATTTATGTAAAGATGAAACCCCTTCATTCGGGCTTGGACTATTATGGTCAATAACGAATGAAACTTTATCAGGGTTAAATATTTCATTTATTCCAAGATTTTCAAATGTCTTAATTACCAATGGTGCTGTTCCATCTTGAGCCATTAAAAAATCAACTTTTGCAAGAACAATATCATGACTTTTTGCATCTTTTCCAGAATGAATAGATAGAATTTTTTCAGCAATAGTTTTACCCATTTTTAAGGTATCATTGTCATTATAAGAGATGCCTCTTCTGGATATTTTGCAATAAAGATTAACTCATCTTCAGTAACTGGTTTCTGTTTTTGAACATTTGCATATCTTGCAAGTTCAAGAATTTTTCTTGCCTCTTCATCATCTTTAAATTCAATCTCAAGTTTTCCATATACATCCCTTAACCCTTTAATTCCAGTATATTCTCCAAGTATTATCATTCTTCCTGTTTCAACTATTTCTGGTTCACCCCTTCCAAGTTCTTCAAAGTCATATAATTCATAATTTCTTCTATCTTTTAAAGCACCGTCAACATGGATTCCTGAAGAATGAGCAAATGCATTTTTACCAACTCCTACCTGATTTATTGGAATAGGAACTTTAAAAGCATAAGAAGCATAATGAGCAATTTTCCATGCCATTTTCAAATTTATATTCTCATCAAGTTTATACTTTTCCATTCCAGAACCATATTTAACTGCAAGAATACATGAAATTAGATCAGCATTTCCAGCTCTTTCTCCCATACCATTTATTGTTGTATTTATATAAGCATCTACTCCTGCATCAATTGCACCTTTTGCTCCTGCAATAGAACATGCAACTGCCATTCCAAGGTCATTATGACAGTGAAGTTCAATAGGAATTTTGACTGCTTCTGCAAGTTTATAAACATTTTCATATATTGTAAAAGGAGTATCATATCCAAGAGTATCACAATATCTTATCCTATCAGCACCTGCTTCTTTTGCAGCAAGAGCAAACTCAATTAAATTTTCTATTTTTGTTCTTGAAGCATCCTCTGCGTTAACACCAATTGTTTCTGCTCCAAAAGATTTTGCTGCTTTTACGGCCTCAACCATACTTCTTATTATCTCTTTAAATCCCATTTTACCTTGAAATTTCCCCATTATCATCTGTTGTGAAGTTGATATTGATAAATTTACATGTTTCAATTTTGGAACATTTTTAAATGCTTCTTCTACATCACTTACAACAGCCCTTAACCATCCAGAAATTCTTATTGGATATAAAACCTTTTTCTCAACAAGTTGCATATTTGCATTTAGATAATTTATTTCATGTCTCGTAACAGGAAAACCTGCTTCACTTTGAAAAATCCTCATTTCGTTCAGATAAATATTGATCATTGTTTTTTCAAGTTTTGCAAGTCCAAGATGCGCTGTTTGTACACCGTCTCTATTTGTTACATCAATAATATAAATCTTATTCATATTTTTACCTCCTTAAGATTTAGTAATTCTGGTTTTTGTGCATAGTGCGGATGACTTTCTCCTTTATAAATTTTCAATTTTTTCAACATCTTTCTTCCAAGAGAATTTTTGGGTAGCATCCCTTCAACAGCAAATCTAATAACCGCCTCTGGTCTTCTATTCAATAAAGATATAAGTTTTTCCTCTTTTAAATGTCCAAGATATCCTGGAATGTGTTTGTAATAAATTTTGTCTGTTAATTTTTTCCCTGTTACCCTTATTTTTTCAGCATTTATTACTATTACAAAATCACCAGTATCCACATTTGGAGTGTAAATTGGTTTATGTTTACCCATCAAAATTTTCGCCACTTTACTTGCAAGTCGTCCAAGAATCTGTCCATTTGCATCAACAAGATACCATTTTCTTTTAATTTCTTCCTTTCTTGCAATTTTTGTTTTTGTCATTTTCCCTCCTGTTTTAAAACAAAATTTGGTAAGTCATGCCCTAAAATGTAAATAATTTTAACACTAAAAAATTTTTCAGTCAAAAATCCCATATGTCACTTATAAGGGCCTTTTTCTTCTGGAGATAATAAAATTTTTTGTAAAAACAAAGGAAGGGTAAATATAGATCTTTGTAATTCTGGTGTATAGAATTTCAATTTTTTATCTATTTTTTTATTAGGTTTTTCATCAATCTTTATATCTCCTTTAATTCCAACAATAAAAACCCAATTAGATAGAAGACCAAAGACAGATGATGAATAAACTTTTACATTTTTGAAAATTTTTTTTAAGTCATTGTAAAGTTTTTTTATCCTGTTATGATGAAGAAAGATACAGGTTCCACCTTGAGTTACATAGATACCATTCTTATTAAGATGTTCATAGCATAATTTATAGAATTTTTCAGTGTATAAAGAACAGGAGGCACTTTCAGATGGATCTGTAGCATCAGCAATTATAACATCATATATTTGATTGCTTTGCTTGAGAAATTCAAATCCATCTCCAATGATTATTTCTGCTTTTTTATTTTTAAATGCACCCCTATCAAATTTTAAATATCTTTTTGCGATTTCTATCATTTCCTGGTCAATATCAACCATTTGAACTTTTTTAACAGGATGTTTTAAAACTTCTCTTAAAGTTGCACCTTCTCCTCCACCAACTATTAAAATATTTTCAGGATTGGGATGAGAAAACAAAACAGGATGGACTAACAATTCATGATAACTTTCTTCACCTTTCTCAATGGATTGAATTAAATCATCAATAAAAAGAACCTTCCCAAAATTAAGAGTTTCGTAAACTTCAATTTTTTGAAATTTTGTTTTCTTCTCTATCAATTTTTTCTTAATTTTTAAAGCAATTCCTATCCCGTATGGGTTATACCAATCAATAACTATGTTATTAAAATTTTTCTGCATAAATCCCTCTTTCAATTTTCACTATAGTTGGTTTTTTGCTTTTTAATGTTTTAATAAAAAAATCTGCTGCAAGTTCTGGAAGAGTTTTATCTCCACAAGTATATATATCTACTCCTACATATTTTTTTTCTGGCCAGGTGTGAATACTAATATGACTTTCTGAAATCAAAGCAAAGCCACTCACTCCATATGGAGAAAATTTATGTACTTTTATATCTATTAATGTAGCATTTGCTTTTTTTACTGAATTTTTTAATATTTTTTCTATTTTTTCTGATGAGTTTAAAATTGATATATTTGAACATTCATAAAGGTCTAAAATGATATGGACTCCTTTTGGAGAAATGGTGTGTAAATTTTTTTTCATCACTCCCTCCTTCTTCCCTCATTTTTCACCTCCTTTCTCTTAAAAAACAAAAACCATATATTATATTATTATAAGAAATTTTTAAAAATTGTAAAATCAAAAGGAAATTAAATTCTAAAGAAAAAATTGTGAAGAAATTTATACATATTATTAAAAACTTACTGAAGGAAAAGGTGCTAATAAGTTTGATATATCTGAATCTTGGGCTAAGAATGATAGGTTTGACAATAAACATAGGGAACAAAAGAAGTTTTTAAGACAATAAGTAAAAAAATTTAAGATTTTTATTCCTCTGGAGGGGAATATAAAATTATTACTAATTTTTTTTCTTAATATTTGCTTGAAATTATTAGGACAAAAATTGACAGAAATGATTAAAAAATGTAAATTAGTAAAAAATTAAAAGAACACATTATGATAGAAATTTTAATTTTTATTGTTTTTTTCTTTTTTTCTGTAGTTATTCATGAGATCTCACATGGATATGTTGCTTTAAAAAATGGAGACCCGACAGCAAAATATATGGGACGACTTACATTAAATCCGATCTCTCACATAGACCCTATCGGAACACTTCTTTTACCCTTTTTACTTATTGTTTTACGTTTCCCAATTTTAATAGGTATTGCCAAACCGGTTCCAATAAATCCTTATTATTTCAGAAATTACAAATTAGGTATGATAACAGTTGGAATCTCAGGGCCATTAAGTAATATCTTTCTCGGAATTAGTTTTGCTTTTCTTTATAAACTTTTTCCATCCAGTTTAATTGGTGTATATTTAAAAATGGGAAGTTATATAAATTTCATACTTGCTTTTTTTAACTTATTACCAATTCCACCCCTTGATGGTTCAAGAGTTGTTGCTGTATTACTACCTCGTAATTTAGCAATTGGCTATGAAAGGATTGAAAGATATGGGATATTTCTAATTCTTTTCTTAGCAATGGCTGGTTTTTTGAACTGGCTATCATTTTTAAGTCAATACTTCGTAAATTTTCTTATTAATCTTTAACTTTAAAACAAACCTTATTTTCCGGTATAATTTTTAAAAAAGGAGGGATTTCTATGAAATTCAATATAATCGTAAGTTTTTTTGCTGAAATTGGATGGCAGGCACTTGGCAAAATTCCAAATCCTATCACAGGGAAAATAGAAAAAAATTTAGAAATGGCAAAACAAATAATTGAACCTCTTGATGTATTGAAGGAAAAGACAAATGGGAATTTAAATAAAGAAGAATATAAATTTTTGGAGATTACAATTAGTGATTTGAAATTGAATTATGTAGAAGAAATATCAAAAGAAAAAAATGAATCCAAAAATTAAGTTTAAGTTGAAAAATCTGCCAAATTCTCCTGGCGTCTATTTAATGAAAAATAAACAAGGAGAGGTAATTTATGTGGGTAAAGCATCATCCTTATCAAAAAGAGTCCGTTCATATTTTACTTCCTCTGGAAACAATACGAAAGTTCTTCTTCTGTCTGAAAAAATTTATGATTTTGAGGTTATTCCTGTTTTTTCAGAAGCAGAAGCACTTATCCTTGAAAATCAACTTATAAAAAAATACCAACCAAAATATAACACAAATTTAAAAGATGATAAAAGTTATCCTTTCCTTAAAATTACAAAAGAAGAATTCCCATCTGTCCAGATAGTAAGAGAAGAAAAACAAGATGATGCAATTTATTTCGGACCATTTACAAATAAAAAACTTTTAAAAGAAACATTAAGATTTTTAAGGAAATTTTATCCAGTTAGAAATTGCAAAAAAGATATCTCTTCTCGGAAAGTAAAATTGTGTATTCAGTATCATATAGGAAGATGTTCTGGACCTTGTGAAGACAAAATTAACAAAGAAGAATATCAAAAACTTGTTGAAGGGATTATTGCTTTCTTTGAAGGTAAATATAAAGAATTTGAAAAGAAATTAAAAAAATGGATGCTTGAAGAAATAAAAAAATTGAATTTTGAAGAAGCAAATAAAATAAAAAAAAGATTGTTTTTGCTAAATGAAATGAAGAAAAAATTTCCGGTAAGAGAAGAAGAGGAACTAT
Source organism: Candidatus Omnitrophota bacterium (assembly GCA_023818645.1). GTDB lineage: Bacteria > Ratteibacteria > UBA8468 > B48-G9 > JAFGKM01 > JAMWDI01. The sequence goes on from JAMWCJ010000012.1 coordinate 22,625, forward strand.
ATAAATATGGAGAAGAAAACATTCTATTTAATTTATCAAAGATTTTAAAGTTAGATAAAGTACCAAATCATATAGAAGGATATGATATTTCAAATATTTCTGGTAAACTTGCAGTTGGAAGTAAAGTTTCATTTGTAGCAGGCATTCCTTATAAAGATGACTATAGAAGATATAAAATAAAAACAGTTGAAGGAATTGATGATTATGGTATGCTTAGAGAAGTTTTAACAAGAAGGTTTGATAGTAAGCAAGAAAGGAAACAAATTCCAGATTTAATTCTTGTAGATGGTGGAAAAGGACAATTAAAAACAGCGATATCTATTTTAAGAAACTATAATTTAAAAATACCTGTTATTTCTCTTGCAAAAAAAGAAGAAAAAGTTTTTGTTGAGTGGCAGGAAGAACCAATAGTTTTACCTTCTTCTTCTCCTGAATTACAATTATTACAGAGAATAAGAAACGAAGCACATAGATTTGCTATCTCATATCATAGAAATATAAGAATTAAAAATTTAAAATTTTCTTTTCTTGACGAGATAGAAGGAGTAGGAGAAAAAATAAAAAAGAAAATTATTACAAACTTTCCTGATTTAAAGATGTTAACAGATTTGAACATAGATCAGATTAAAAAGTTAAGGATAAGTGAAAAAATAGCAAAAAAAATTATTGAAAAAGTAAAGGAGGTGGTTGATAATGAAAGAGGGAAAAATTTATGAAAAGTTTTTAAATCTTGGTGTAGGAAGCGCTTATTTTCTTGTAAAGAACTTAAAGAAGATTATGGAAGAGATTGAAAAAGAAGGGAAAGAACATTCTGAATTACTTGAAAATATAAAGGGAAAAATTTCAAAACTTATAAAAATGCCAAAAAATCTTATTATAGAGTTTTTAAAATCTTGTGATTTTATTACAAAAGAAGATCTTGAAAAATTTAAACAAGATATAAAAAATGGTTAAATTTGTTGATGAAGCAGAAATATTTGTTAGAAGTGGAAAAGGGGGAGATGGTTGCATTGCTTTTAGAAGAGAAAGGGGGATTCCAAAAGGAGGACCATGGGGAGGAGATGGTGGAAAAGGTGGAGATGTAATTTTTAAAGCAGTAAGAAATAAAAAAACACTTATTGATTTTCATTTTCAAAAGCATTTTTATGCTCAAAATGGAAAACCTGGGAGTAGTAATAACAAAAAAGGGAAGGATGGAGAGGATTTAATAGTTTATGTGCCGTGTGGAACAATTGTGAAAGAAATTGTAAATGGAGAGGAAAGAATTTTGGGAGACCTTGTAGAGGAAAATAAGAGTATAGTTGTTGCAAAAGGGGGGAAAGGAGGACTTGGAAACACACATTTTAAATCATCTACAAATCAAACCCCAAGAATTGCGACAAAAGGTGAACCAGGAGAAGAGAAAAAGATAAAACTTGAATTAAAAATTATTGCTGATGTTGGAATTATAGGTTATCCCAATAGTGGAAAAAGTACCCTTTTATCTAAAATTTCAAAAGCAAGGCCCAAAATTGCTGATTATCCATTTACAACTATTGAACCAAATCTTGGACTTGTTGATCTTGGAGATTACAGAAGTTTTGTTATTGCTGATATTCCAGGTCTAATTGAAGGTGCTTCAAAAGGAAAAGGTCTTGGAATTAAATTTTTAAAACATATAGAAAGGACAAAAATTCTTATCCATCTTTTAGATTTAAGTGAAAATGATATAATAAATAGGTATGAGAATATTAGGAAGGAATTAGAAAATTATGATCCTAAACTTGTTGAAAAAAAAGAGATAGTTGTAGGGAATAAAATAGATCTTGAACAGAGTAAAAAAAGTATGGAAAAAGTAAAGAATTACTTCAAAGAGATATATTTTATTTCAGCATTAACTGGGACTGGTATAAAAGAACTACTTGAAAGAATTTGGGAGGAATTAAAAAATGATTAAAATTATTGAAAAGTTTGATGAGATTAAAAATTACTGGAATGACTTAAAAGAAAAATTTAAAATTGAGGAAGATTTGAAAAATTTTAAAAACCTTGAAAACGAGATGCATGAAAAAGGATTCCTTGATGATAAGAGTAAAATAGAATTATGGAATTCATTGAAAGAAAAAAAAGAAATTGTTGATACAATTGAAAGAGATATAAAAGAGGCAGAGACATTATTTGAATTATTACAGGGGATTTCTGATGAAGAACTTGAAAAAGAAGGAGAAGAAATTTTGAGTAGATTAAAAGAAAATATTAAAAAAATTAAATTTACATATATCTGGAAAGAAGAAGATGAAAATAATGCAATAATAACATTACATTCTGGTACTGGTGGAACTGAAGCATGTGATTGGGTAAGTATGTTATGGAGAATGTACAGTAAATGGGCAGCAAAGAAGGGATATGATGTAAAGGTGATTGATTTTTTACCCGGGGAAGAAGCAGGATTGAAAAGAATAACAGCGATAATTTCTGGTAAAAATGCTTATGGATATTTAAAAGGAGAATCAGGTGTTCATCGACTTGTAAGAATATCTCCTTTTGATGCAAACAGAAGAAGACATACAAGTTTCGCAGGAGTAAGTGTAATTCCAGAAGTAAAAGATGATATAAAGATTGAAATAAAGGAAGAAGATATTGAGATAGAAACTTTTAGAGCAGGTGGTCATGGTGGACAAAATGTAAATAAAGTTGAAACAGCAGTTAGAATAAAACATAAACCTACAGGAATTGTTGTTCAATGTCAGAATGAAAGGAGTCAGTTTAAGAATAGAGAAATTGCAATGAAAATATTAAAAAGTAAATTATATCAATTGTATCTTGAAGAAAAAAGAAAAAAGGAACAGGAAAAAAGAAGTCAAGAAAAAGAAATAACATGGGGAAGTCAGATAAGGTCATATATTTTCTGTCCATACACACTTGTAAAAGACCATAGAACAGAAGTTGAAACATCTAATGTTGATGGCATTATGGATGGAGATATTGACGAATTTTTAGAGGCAGAAATAGAATGGCTCGCAAAAAAATGAAAATCCTTGTAAGTGCAGGCCCAACAAGAGAATATATTGATCCAATAAGATTTATAAGTAATCCATCTTCTGGAAAAATGGGCTATTTAATCGCTGAATATGCAAAAAAAATTGGACATGATGTGATTCTTGTGAGTGGTCCAACACATTTAAAACCTCTGGAAGGAGTAAAATTATTAAAAGTTGAAACAGCAAAACAAATGCAGAATGAGATTTTAAAGAATTTTCCAAAAGTTGATATACTCATAATGGCAGCAGCAGTAAGTGATTGGAAACCATATAGAAAATTTAAAACCAAAATAAAGAGAAAAAAACAGTGGCTTCTTAAACTTGTCCCAAATCCGGATATCCTGAAAAGTGTATCTAAAATAAAAAAAGAAAATCAGAAGATAGTTGGTTTTGCCTTAGAGACAGACAATATACTAAAAAATGCGAAGAAAAAATTGAAAGAAAAAAAACTTGATCTTATTATAGGTAATACACCCAACTTTTTTGGAGAGGGGAAAAAATCAGATGTTTTTTTTATATTCAATGATGGAAAAGTATTAAAATTTAAAATTAAGAAAGAAGAACTTCCACCTAAAATATTTGAAGCGATCTTTTAATTTTTACAATCTATAAAAAAATGTGATAAAATTAAAAACTTTAAAAGGAGTTAAATTGTCAAAAAAAGTAAAAATCGGGATAATAGGGGTTGGACAAATTGGTAAAAAGCATATAGAGAGATATAAAACTATTCAGGATGTGGAGATAGTTGCAGTTTGCGATATTAATGAAGAAGAAGCAAAGAAAGTTTGCGAAATTTATAACATACCAAAGTTTTACAATGATTTTAGAGAACTATTGAGGAAGGAAGATATTGAGGCAGTTGATGTTTGTTTACATAATAATTTACATATGCCAGTTACTGTTGAAGCGTTAAATTGTGGAAAACATGTATATTGTGAAAAGCCAATGGCTGGTTCTTATATAGATGCATTAACTATGTATGAAACAGCAAAGAGAAATAAAAAATATTTAAGCATTCAACTTTCAACTTTATTTTCAAAAGATACAAAAGGTGCAAAAATTTTAATTGAGAAAGGGTATCTCGGGAAAATTTATTATGCAAGAAGTACAGGATATAGAAGATTGGGTAGACCTTTTATTGATGGTTATGGTTCAAAATTTTTTGTTCAAAAAGAGATATCTGCTGGTGGTGCTCTGTATGACATGGGTGTTTATCATATTGCAAATTTACTTTATTTAATGGGGAATCCAGAGGTTTTAAGGATAAGTGGGAAAATATATAGTGAAGTTGAGATAAATGAAGAGAGGAAAAACATCAGCAATTATAATGTAGAAGAACTTGGTATCGGATTTGTCAAATTCAAAAATAATATAACAATGGAAATAATTGAAGCGTGGGCAATACATCTTGACCAATTTGAAAGTTCATATATTGTTGGAAATAAAGGGGGTATTCGTTTAAACCCATTAAGATATTTTACAAACATTGGAGATTTACCTATGGATGCTACTTTTAATCTTGAGATTGCTGACTATAGATGGCACAATGTTTATGAAATTGGAGACGCTTATGACAGCCCACAACATCACTGGATCTCCGCTTTACAGGGAAAAGTAGAACTTTTGCCAACCGCTGAAATTGCTTTAAATACAATGTTAATTTCAGAAGGGATATATCTATCAGATAATTCAGGAAGGGAAGTTACATCTGAAGAAGTAAAACAAAATTCAAAATCAACTTCTTTAGAAATTTAAAAGGGGAGGTAAAGTGAATATAAAAATTGCTATTCAGTTGTACTCTGTGAGGCATGATTGTGAAAAGGATTTATATAAAGTTTTAAAAGAAATTGCAAAAATTGGGTATGAAGGAGTTGAATTTGCAGGTTATTACAATAGATCAGCGGAAGAACTTAAAAAAATGCTTAATGATTTGAATCTAAAAGTAGCAGGAACTCATATAAGGATTGATACCTTACTTGGAGATGAACTTAAAAAAACTATTGAATTTAATAAAATTATAGGCAATAAATATTTAATAGTACCTATACTTCCTGAAGAAATGAGAAATTCAAGAGAAAAATGGATTGAAACAGCAAAACTTTTCAATAAAATCTCGGAATTAGTAAGAAAAGAAGGAATGTTTGTTGGATATCATAATCATGCTATTGAATTCCAGAAAATAGATAATGAATATCCTTGGGATATATTTTTTAAAAACACAGTTCCTGAAGTGATTATGCAACTTGATACAGGGAATGCCATGAAAGGTGGAGTGAAAACAGAAGAACTTATTGATATTATTAAAAGATATCCTAAAAAGGCCTTAACTGTCCATTTAAAAGAATTTTCTTCAAAAAATGATAAAGCAATTTTGGGAGAAGGAGATATAAACTGGAAAGAATTTATAAGAGTTTGTAAAGAAATAGGCAATACAGAATGGTATATAATTGAACAGGAAAGTTATACTTATACACCTATTGAATGTATTAAAAAATGTTATGAAAATCTTAAAGGGATAATTTCTTAAGTTCAAGAGCACTGCCACAAAACAATTTCTGAGAGCAACTTTATAGGGTTACAGAAGAAAGCGGAGGGTGAGGGACTCGAACCCCCATGTCCCAAAAGGGACGGCGGATTTCAAGTCCGCTGCCTTACCAATTAGACTAACCCTCCGTTTTAAAATCTGATGGGCGGTACAGGACTTGAACCTGTGACCTCCACGATGTCAACGTGGCACTCTAACCAACTGAGCTAACCGCCCTATATTAAAAATTATACAAAATATTTTCCTTCTGTCAATAAAACTCTTTCTTTGGGTTAAGAATAAGAAATAATATTTTTTGTAGTAAAATGGGTTGACATATTTAATTTGAAAGTTTAAACTAAAAATATGAAAAAAATTTTGATCACAGGTGGTGTTGGTTTCATTGGAGTAAATCTCGCTTTAGATTTATTAAAAGATAAAGAAAATTTTGTGGTTATTTATGATAATCTTTCAAGAAATGGTGTTGAAAAAAATCTTAAATATTTACTGACACTTAAACTAAAAAATTTTGAATTTATTAAAGGAGATATAAGAGATTATAAGAAGTTAAAAGAGATTGTTAATGGCTATGATGAGATTTATCATCTTGCAGCACAGGTTGCGGTTACAAAATCTGTTGAAAGTCCTATTGAAGATTTTGAGATAAATGCTACTGGAACTCTATATTTACTTGAAACTATTAGGAAAAATTGTCCTTCTGCAATTTTAATTTTTAGTTCAACAAATAAAGTATATGGAGAATTATCACATTTAAAATTGAAAGAAGATAAAAAAAGATATTACCTTGTTGATAGAAAAAATGGGATAGATGAAAATGAAAATCTTAATTTCCATTCACCTTATGGTTGCTCAAAAGGAACTGCAGACCAATATATAAGGGATTATTATAGAATTTATGGATTAAAAACAGTTGTTTTTAGGCAATCATGTATTTATGGGCCATTTCAATATGGAAATGAAGACCAGGGATGGGTTGCCCATTTTGTTATAAAATCAATCTTAAATGAAAAAATTAATATTTATGGAAATGGTAAACAGGTAAGGGATATACTTTTTATATCAGATCTTATAAATGCTTATAAACTTGCTATAAAGAATATTGAGAAATGTAAAGGCGAAATCTTTAACATTGGAGGTGGAAACAAAAACACATTTTCTCTACTTGAACTGATAGAATTTCTTGAGAAAAAATTAGACAAAAAGATTGAATATGAATTTTTTGACCCAAGACCTGGGGATCAGAAAGTTTTTATAAGTAATAATAGAAAATTTGAAAGATTAACTGGATGGAAAATAAAAATAGGTAAAGAAGAAGGAATTGAGAAATTAATAAAATGGGTTAAGAAAAATATAATAAGATGAAAAAAATTGGAATAATTGGTGCAGGACATGTTGGACTTGTTACAGGTGCTTGTCTTGCTAAACTTGGAAATAAAGTAATATGCTGTGATAATGATTTAGAAAAAATAAAAAAATTGAAAAATTTACAAATCCATTTTTATGAACCTGGGCTTGAAGAAATAGTAAAAGAATGTGTTAAAAAAAAACTTTTATTTTTCACAGAATCAATTTACCAAATTGTTAAAGATACAGAAATTATATTTATAGCAGTTGGAACACCACCAACAGAAGAAGGTAAATTAGACCTTTCTTATGTTGAAAATGTCACTGTTGAAATCGCAAAAAGTTTAACAAAAATTAAAAGTAAAAATCCGAAGAAAAAAATTTATAGATTAATTGTTGAAAAAAGTACTGTTCCTGTTTTAACAAGTGAATGGGTAAAAAAAACACTTGAACTTTTAACTCCGACAGGGATTGAATTTGATATAGCAGCAAATCCTGAATTTTTAAGGGAAGGAAATGCAGTTAATGATTTTTTTCATCCAGATAGAATAGTTATTGGTGTTGAATCAAAAAGAGCAAAAAAAATTTTTGAAGAAATATATAAGCCAATTAAATGCCCTAAAATTTTTACAGATATAAGGAGTGCAGAATTAATAAAGCATGCTTCAAATTCTTTTCTTGCTTTAAAAATTTCATATATAAATGCAATATCAAATATATGTGAAAAGGTTGGAGCAGATGTTGAAGTTGTTGCAGAAGGTATGGGACTTGATAAAAGAATTGGTAAGGATTTTTTGAAAGCAGGTATTGGTTATGGAGGAAGTTGTCTTCCAAAAGATATTGCTGCATTTATATCTCTATCTGAAGAAATTGGATATCCTTTTAACCTTTTAAAAGAAGTCCAGAATATAAATCAACAACAAAGATTACTTGTAATAAAAAAAGCAAAGGAACTGTTATGGAATTTAAAAAATAAAAATATTGGGATATTTGGTCTTTCCTTTAAACCAAATACAGATGATATAAGGGAAGCACCTTCAATTGATATAATAAAACTTCTAAAAAAGGAAGAAGCAATTTTAAAATGCCATGACTTTAAAGCAATAGAAAATATGAAAAAATTATTTCCTGATTTATTTTATTCAGAAAATCCATATGAAGTTGCAAAAGAATCGCATCTTTTAATTTTTTTAACAGAATGGGATGATTATAAAAAAATTGATTTTAAAAAAATAAAAGAATTGATGAAAATGCCTTATATAATTGACGGGAGAAATTTCCTTAACAATAAAATTTTAAATAAAATTGGTTTTGTTTATAGAGGGATAGGGAGAAAAAATGAATAAAAAAAAGATATTAATTAGTGGAGGAAGTGGATTTATTGGAAGTCATTTATGTGATTTCTTTGTTAAAAATGGAGACATTGTTTGGTGTATTGATAATTTAATAACTTCTAAAAGAAAAAATGTTGAGAACCTTCTGAAGGAGAAAAATTTTATATTTATTGAAAAGGATATTACATATCTAAATGAAGATGAAATAGATGAGAAGTTTGACTATGTTTTACATTTTGCAAGTCCTGCATCTCCTTGTGATTATTTAAAATATCCAATAGAAACATTAAGAGTAAATTCAATTGGAACTGAAAAGATGTTAAATATTGCACTAAAATCAAAATCAACTTTTTTATTCTCTTCAACTTCTGAAGTTTATGGAGACCCGCTTATTCCTGTTCAAAACGAAGAATACTGGGGAAATGTAAATCCAATTGGTTTAAGGAGTGTATATGATGAAGGTAAAAGGTATGGAGAAGCAATGGTTATGGCCTATCACAGAAAATATAAACTGAATACAAAAATTATAAGAATTTTTAATACATATGGACCGAGAATGCGTTTAAATGATGGAAGAGTAATACCAAATTTTATTTATAACGCTTTAAATAATCAGCCATTGCCAATTTATGGAGATGGTAAACAAACAAGAAGTTTCTGTTATATTGATGATTTGATAGAGGGGATAATAAAGGTCCTTGAAATTGATTATAATTTACCTATAAACCTTGGGAATCCAGAAGAATTTACTATAATTGAACTTGCAGAAAAGATTGAAAAAATATTTGAGAAAAAACTCGGTTTTAAATTTCTTCCTCCTATGCCTGATGACCCAAGAAAAAGAAGACCAGATATAACTCTTGCAAAAAAACTTCTTAATTGGGAACCAAAAATAAACCTTGAAAATGGCTTGAAAAAAACTATCTCTTACTATCTCTCATGTTAGTATCTCCTACCCATCTTTGATAACTGAATTTGAAAAGTTGTATCAGTAAACTCTTATTTTTTCAGTAAATTTTGATTTTTATCTAAATTTTTGTTAAATTTATATTATGGAAAAAGTTCTTGTTACTGGAGGATGTGGTTTCATAGGAAGTCATCTTGTTGATAAACTTATAGAGAAAAATTATCAAGTAACTGTTTTAGATAATCTTGACAAACAAGTCCATCCAGAAGGAATTCCAGAATATATAAATTTAAATGCAAGATATATCTTTGAGGATATAAGAAAGAAAAAAGAATTGAAAAAATTGATAAAAGAGGTTGATTATATCTTCCATTTTGCTGCAAAGGTTGGAGTTGGTCAATCACAATATAAGATAGAAGAATATATTGATGTTAATATAAGAGGGACAGCAAATTTACTTGATTTAATTGTTAATACAAAAAACCATGTTAAAAAAATTATAGTTGCTTCTTCAATGAGTATTTATGGAGAAGGACTTTATAAATGTGAAAAATGTGGAAATGTTAAGCCAGAAATAAGGGATTTTGAAGATGGAAATATTTATGATTGGGAACCAAAATGTCCTTTCTGTAAAGGAGAGATAAAACCTACCCCAACTCCTGAAACACTTAATTTAAAAAGTAATTCAATATATGCGATAAGTAAGAAAGAACAAGAAGAAATATCTCTTTTGATTGGTAAGACATATAAAATTCCTGTTGTTTCTTTAAGATTTTTTAATGTTTATGGACCAAGACAAACACTTTCAAATCCATATACAGGTGTCTGTGCAATATTTTTAAGTAGAATAAAGAATAATAATCCACCTGTAATTTTTGAGGATGGTCTTCAAACAAGAGATTTTATTTGGGTTGAAGATGTTGTGGATGCATGTATCTTATCTATGGAAAAAGATACTGCAAATTATGAGATTTTTAATG
>JAMWCJ010000082.1 GCA_023818645.1 Candidatus Omnitrophota bacterium
GAATTTCAAGAAAATCAAGATAAGTTTAAAAGTAACTTTAAGAAGAAAGAGTTTTTAAAAAGTGTTGAAAAAGTAAAAAATTACATATATGAAGGGGATATAATTCAAACAGTTATTTCTCAAAGATGGAAAAAAGAAATAGATGTTGAGCCATTTAGAATTTATAGGGGATTAAGAAGTTTAAACCCTTCTCCATATATGTTTTACCTTGAACTAGATCAGTTAAAGTTGATTGGTTCTTCTCCTGAAATTCTTGTCAAACTTAAAGGACGGATTGCAACTGTAAGACCAATTGCAGGAACAAGACCAAGGGGAAAAGATGAAAATGAAGAGAAAAAATTTGAACAGGAACTATTAAATGATGAAAAAGAAAAGGCAGAACATATTATGCTTGTAGACCTTGCAAGAAATGACCTTGGGAAAGTTTGTTATCCAGGAACTGTTGAGGTTACTGAATTGATGAGAATAGAAAAATATTCACATGTTATGCATCTTGTTTCAAATGTAAAAGGTAAATTAATGAAAAATAAAAGTGCTATTGACTTATTTTGTTCTACTTTTCCAGCAGGAACAGTTACGGGGGCTCCAAAAATAAGAGCAATGGAAATTATAGAAGAGATAGAAAAGGTAAAAAGAGGTCCTTATGCAGGTGCTGTTGGTTATTTTAGTTTAGATAAGAGTATGGATTTCTGTATAACTATAAGAACATTTATAGTAAAAGAAAATAAAATATATATTCAGGCAGGAGCAGGAATTGTTGCAGATTCAATCCCTGAGAATGAATATAAAGAAACAAAAAATAAAGCAAAAGGTCTTATTGAAGCATATAAATTATCAAAAAGGATATAAAAATGATACTTATGATAGATAACTACGATTCTTTTGTATATAACCTTGTTCAATATTTTGGAGAACTTGGGGAAAAAATTGTTGTTTACAGGAATGATAAATTGACAATTAAAAAGGTTGAAAAATTAAAATTTGATAGAATTGTTATTTCTCCTGGACCTAAAAGACCCCAAGATGCGGGCATTTCCTGTGAAATAATAGAAAGATTTAAGGAGAAGGTCCCTATACTTGGTGTCTGTCTTGGACATCAGTGTATTGGATATGTTTTTGGGGGAAAGATTACCTATGCAAAAAAAATTATGCATGGAAAGACCTCTTTAATCTATCATAATCAAAAAGAAATATTTGAGGGGATAGAAAACCCATTTATTGCTACAAGATACCATTCACTTGTGATAGAAAAGGAAAGTTTACCCATCTGTCTTGAGATAATTGCATGGACAGATGACGATGAAATAATGGGAGTAAAACATAAAGAATATAAAATTTTTGGAGTTCAGTTTCATCCAGAATCAATACTTACAAAAGAAGGTAAAAAGATTCTTAAAAATTTTCTTAAGATAAAATGAGGATCCCTTTACCTTATTCTGGTGGTCTAATACTTTCCTATCAATGTAATCTATCATGTATTCATTGTTTATATAATTGTAGAGGGAACTGGAAGGGATGGATTGAAAACGAAAAGATTGTAGATATTTTAAAAAGATTAAAAAAGATTTCCAATTTTGTTTCATTACATTTAACTGGAGGAGAGCCATTTATAAATTTGCCACTTTTAATTGAAGCAGTAAAGATTTGTAGAAATTTTGAAATACCTTTTTTTATTGAGACAAATTGTTATTGGGCAAAGAATAAAGAAATAGCAGAAAATATATTGATAAGATTAAAAGAAAGTGGTTTGAATTCTATTATGTTAAGTTATTCAATATTTTATGTTTATAAAGTTCCTATTAGAAATTTTGAAAATGCAATGGAAGTGAGTTTTAAGATTTTTGGTCGTGAAAATGTAAGTTTTTATACTTTTAATGCATACAGAATAGTTAAAGAAAGTGGAATCTCTGAAAGTTTTGATTTTGAAAAATCTATTGAGATAATAGGCAAAGAAAAATTTCTAAATTTTTTAGGTAATTATCTTGTTCCCAAAGGTAAATGTTTATATACATTAGAGAAATGGTTTTATAAATATAGTCCTGAAAGATTTAAAGGAGCAAATTGTATTGCTGAATTTTTAAATCCACATCATATTCACATTGACCTTTATGGGAATTATATCCCGAGTTTCTGTTCTGGCATTACACTTGGAAATTATAAAAGAGTTTTAGAAAATGGTATTATTATGAATGACAGAGTTTTAAACTTTCTTATAAATGATATCTATCAATTACTTTTATGGGCTGAAGGTCTTGGATATAAGAGAAAAGATGCCTATATTAATAAATGCCATCTCTGTCTTGATATAAGAAAATTTTTGGTTGATAATGGTTTTAAGTTTGATTGTCTCAAACCCGAGGAATTTTATCATGAACTATAGATTTTCAATATATTTTTCAGCAAAATAGGCAGCAATCATCCCTTCACTGCAAGCAGTTATTATCTGATATAATAATTTTTTTATTACATCTCCACATGCATAAATTCCTTTTATATTTGTTTCCATCCTTTCATTTACAATTATAAATCCTTTTTCATCTGTCTTTAAAATTCCATTTAAAAATTCTGTATTTGGCACTTGTCCAGCAGAGATAAAAACACCGTCTATCTTTAATTCTGTTATATTATGATTTGACATATTTTGTAAAATTAGATATTCAACTTTTTCTTTACCCTTTATTTCTTTTACGATATAAGGAAGGATAAATTTAATTTTTTCATTATTTTGTGCTTCTTTTTGTAAGTATTTTTTTGCTCTCAAACGGTCTCTTCTATGAATAAGATAAACCAGGTTTGCAAAATTGCTTAAATAAATCGCTTCTTCAATTGCAGAGTCACCTCCTCCAACAACAGCAACTTCTTTTTCTTTAAAAAAGGCACCATCACATATTGCACAGTAAGAAACACCTTTCCCAGTAAATTCTTTTTCTCCCTTTACATTTAATTTTTTTCTTGAAGAGCCAGAAGCAATTATAATAACATCAGTTATAAATTCTTCTCCATTTTTCAGTTTAACTATTTTTTTGTCGTCTTCCAATTTAATTTTCTCTACCTCGCCGTTTTTTATCTTCCCTCCAAATTTAATAAACTGTTTTTTCATATTTTCAGAAAGTTCAAAGCCACTAATACCATCAGGAAAACCTGGATAGTTTTCTATATTTTCAGTTAAGAGCATATTACCACCGCAAGAAAATTTTTCTATAATAAGGGTAGGAATTTTATCCCTTGATAAAAAAATACCTGCAGAAAGTCCTGCTGGTCCACCACCTATGATTATAACTTTCCTCAATTTTTCTCCTTTTAAAGAAGAAAGGGGGGCTTATCCCCCCTTTTTAATTATTCAACTTCAATTTTAATTTCTTTTTCTTTTTCTTTTTCTGATTTGGGAAGGACTATCTCCAGCACACCATTTTTATAAGATGCCTTTACTTTTTCTCTATCTACACTACATGGAAGAGTGAAACTTCTTGTGAAACTTCCAGAGCGAATTTCTTTTCTGAAATAGGTATCTTTTTCTACCTTCTTTTCTTCTGTCTTTTTCGCAGAGATTGTAATTGTATCCTCAGTTAGAGAAACAGAGATATTTTCTTTGTTCATTCCTGGAAGTTCTGCTTTTAAGATGATGTTATCTCCTTCTTCATAGATGTCAACATCAAAATCTCTTGTCCCTTCCCAAATATCAAAATCTTTTGAGAAAAATCTATCAACCAATCTATCAAAATCATCTTTTATATTTAACATTTCTCTTACTGGATTCCATCTTACTAATTTTGCCATCGTCATCACCTCCTTTCTTTTTTTTTCATTTTTATTAGATGATTAAAAAAAGGAGGTGGTTTCACTTCTTATATCTTATCCTTATCTGATAATAAAGAATTTTCTCTAATCTTTTGGGGACTTTTTTATTTTTATAGATTACTTTTGATAATTTGATTGTTTTTTCAGTAGTGTTTAAAATAGATTCACATTTTTTACATATTTTAATATGCTCTTCTATCATTTCTCTTTTTACTTCTTCTATTTCTCTGTCAATGTAGTCCGATATAAGTTTTATTATTTTTCTACAATTCATTTTAATTACCTTTTTTCTTAAAATATTCTGATAGTTTTTCTCTTAAATATAATCTACTTCTATGGATTCTCGTTTTTATAGTTGGTATTGACAATGAGAGAATTTCTGATATTTCTGATAATGAAAGTCCTTCTATATCATGTAGTATAAAAATTGTTTTATATTTTGGTGGTAAAGAATTTATTGCTTCATTTAAGATTTCTTTTAATTCTTCATTTCTGTATTGAATTTGAGGGTTATTAGACCAGTCAGAGATTTCTAATTTATAGTTACCATTTGATGCTTGTTTTATTTCATTAATAGAGATTTTTTTATATTTTTCTTTTCTTAACTTCATAAGTGCGAAATTTGTAGCAATTCTATAAAGCCAGGTATAAAAAGAGGACTTTCCTTCAAAATTTGGTAAACTTTCATATGCTTTTATATATGTTTCCTGAAGAAGGTCAGCAGCATCATCTTTATTCCCAAGAATTTTAAGCCCAAGATTATATATTTTATTCTGTGTTCTTTTAACAAGTTCTTCAAATGCTTTATTGTCGCCTGATTTTGCTTTTTCTACAAGTTCAAGTTCATTCATAATAAAATTTTAACATAATTAACAACTATTTACAATTTTCAAAAAATTGGGTATAATAATTTCAAAAAATAGGGTAAAATGGGGAAAATATTATTTGCCAATATTAAAAAACAAGATGTTGAAAAATTATTTGAATTTTTGAAGAGTGAAAAAGAACATATTAAAAAAAGAGTGCATCTTATAATTCTTTCAGGGATTCATAGATATAGAGTTTCTGAAATTTCAAGAATTGTTAAAATTCACCCTAACCATTTAAGAAAATGGATTCATAGATATAATAAGGATGGTTTAGAAGCAATTCTCCAATCTCCAGAAAAGGGAAGAAAGAAAAACTTTGGTCATGATATAAAAGAGAAAATAATAAAAATTGTGCACATACCTCCAAGAAAACTTGGACTTCTATTTTCAAATTGGACACTTTATAAACTTAAAAAATTCCTTGAAGAAAAAAAAATTGTTGAAAAAATAAGTCATGAAACAATAAGGAGAATATTAAAAGAGGCAAATATTGATTTTAAAAAAATTGATTATGAAGAAAACTAAGGAGGGTGAAAATGGGATTGTGGAATTTAAATAAGTTTCCTTTCCAACCTGATAAACTTTCAGACAATTTAAAAAATGGGGCTCTTTATAAAATGTTAAATAGCTCACTCACAAAAAAAATTATTCAGGACTATCTTAAAGAAGATAACCGAGGAATTACAAAATTAGAAGAGTTTATTGAAAAATTCAGTAGTGATAAAAGGGGGATTTTGGAAAGAATTTTCAAAGAGAAGGAGACAATTGTTCCTTATGTAATTTTTGATCATATATGTAAAATTTTTGAGATTGAAAGAGATAAATTAATACAGGTAATGAAGAATCCAAAAATAAAAAAGACAGTCTTAAATATTGCAGAAACAATTGTAAAATTTGGAGTAAGGGAACCACTTATTTTCGGTGAGCCACTTATGGTTGTCTGGAATATTACAAACAAATGTAATTTAAGATGTAAGCACTGTTATGAAGATGCTGGAGTTCTTTCAAAAGGTTTTTCTGCTGAACTAACAAGAGAAGAAAAAATAAAAGTTATGGAAGAAATAACAAAAATGAATATCCCAACTTTTGCATTTGCTGGCGGAGAACCATTAATGGACCCTGTTTTCTGGGAACTTGCAAAAATTGGTAAAGAGGCAGGATTGTATATGTCAATAAATACTAATGGGACTTTAATAACAAAGGAAGTAGCAGAAAGATTAAAAGAAATAGGATTTGCATATTATGGAGTAAGTTTAGATGGAGCCAGTAGTTATGTTCATGATGAATTCAGGGGAGTTAAAGGTTCTTTTGAAAGGGCATTAAGAGGTATAAAGAATTTGATTGAAGTAGGAGAAAGTGATAAAGTTTGTATTTCATTCACAGTTGCAAAGGGAAATGCGATTATTAAAAATCAGATACCTGAAATGATTAAATTGAGAGATGAACTTGGAATAAGAAAAGTTGTTTTATACAATTATATCCCTTGTGGAAGAGGTGATTTTAATAATGATTTAACCTGTGAAGAGAGAGAAAAATTGTTTGAATTATTTTACCAGGATTTAAGCAAAGGAAAAGAAGCGCTTTTATCAACAGCGCCTCAATTTGGAAGATATTGTAAGCAAATGTATGAATTAGGGCAGGGCGGATTTACTGTAATTGGTCATTTCTCCTCAGGGGATGCAAAAAAACTAAAGAATTTAGTTGAACTTATAGGTGGATGTGGAGCAGGGAGAGCATATATATCAATTCAACCTGATGGGAGCGTTACTCCTTGTGTATTTATGCCAAATGTATATATTGGGAGTATGAAAAAAGATGGAGAAATTAGAAAGGAAAATTTA
This sequence comes from Candidatus Omnitrophota bacterium, assembly GCA_023818645.1. Classification (GTDB taxonomy): domain Bacteria; phylum Ratteibacteria; class UBA8468; order B48-G9; family JAFGKM01; genus JAMWDI01. Next base: position 6,509 of record JAMWCJ010000082.1, read on the forward strand.
ATTGAAATATGGGAAAAATCGGATGTCTTAAATATAATAAGGGATAGATTAAACCATCCAGAAAAACATGGCTGTAAAGGAAAATATTTTTCTGTCTGTGGTGGCTGTGTTGCGAGAAGTTATGCCTATTTTGGTGATTTTGCTGCACCTGACCCAGGATGTATTTTTAATAAAATGAAATTTGAAAATATGGATAAGCAGAGAGTATCAGTCGGTTAATTTTGAATTTTTATGAGCAAGATATAAAGGGAAAGGAAGAGAATGTTTCTTTTTCATGCAGTTGATAATTGTAGATAATGCATCCTTAAAGTCAATTAAATGACCAGGGGAAATAAAAATTATTCTGTTATTGTAGTTTCTTAAAGCGTGCCCAATTATTTCTCCTTCAGTATTTTTTATAAATGTTGAAGAAAGAGGGAAAGAAGGTGGTTCAAAATAATTTCCATATAAAAGGGATTTAGCACATCCAATCGTTGATTTTTCAACTAATACACCTATGTGAGAAGCAAGTCCAAATTTTTTAGGATGAGCAATTCCATGTCCATTTAAAATAAAACAATCAACATCTTTTTCAATCTTTTCAATCAGTTTAGTTATATTTTCACCTTCTCTAAATACAAGCATTCCCGGTATATAA
>JAMWCJ010000083.1 GCA_023818645.1 Candidatus Omnitrophota bacterium
AATTATCTATATTGCCTTGCTGAAGAGAAACAGGTAGCAACATCAACCCTTAATCAAGTAATCAATGCATTGAAGTTCTATTATGGAACAATATTAAAAAGAAATTTTGTCTACGAAATTAAAAGACCCAGAAAAGATAAGAAACTGCCAGTCGTTTTAAGCAAAGAAGAAATTTCAAAAATCCTCTCAGCGGTAAAAAATGTTAAGCATAAAGCCATCTTAATGTTAGTTTATTCTGCCGGATTAAGGGTAGGAGAGGCAGTAAGGTTGAAATTAGAAGATATTGATAGTGAAAGGATGTTAATCCATATAAAAGGCTCTAAAGGTAGAAAAGACAGATATACATTGCTTTCTGAGACAGCATTGGGAGTTCTCAAGGAATATTGGAGGCAATACAAACCAATGACAAAGATTGTTATGGGCGAAGGATTTTTGGAGCTTCATTCAGAGGTCGTATATCCGCAATGCGGATATAAAGGAGTTATACGCTATTGGTCGCTTAAGGAGGAAAATAAGAGATGAAAAGACTATCTAATAATAAAATCAAAAAAATTTATGAAATGATTTGTAAGTATCATGATAAGTATTTAAAGCAATATGGGGTGAAACTTCCGAAACTGACTGATAAAGAAGGAAATTACACTAAAGACGCTCTGGTATTAGTTTATCTGGCACAGGATTATCCGAAAACAAAAAGTGTTTCAAAAAGTGAACTCACACAGTTTATTCGTATATATGATCCCGATACAGCCGATGTTCAGCAAGCAAGACATCTTGCGGCTCAAAAGGGCTGGTTTATAGCTTCTGGTACGCGAGGAAATAAACATACAAAACTTGATTATGGAGAATATCAACTTCTTTCCCTAAAAAAACCTTACCCTGCGTTTGTTGCTCAAAAACGGGAGGAAGTAGATATTAATTGGGGGGAGATAAAAGAAAGATACGGAAACAGATGTGCAACCTGTGGTTCCAAGGAGGGTAAGCCAAATATCCATTGGCCAAACTCAATTACACAATTACAAAAAAGTCATATGAATCCAAGAAAGCCCTTGGTCGCTGGGAATATAATTCCACAATGTCAATTCTGTAATCGGGCATATAGAAACTATTGGATTTTTGATGACAAAGGGCGAGTAAGAAAATTAGCTAACCCTTCTGTAATTTTGGAGTCGGATGAAGATGTCCAACTGGAAGTTTATAAAATATTGTATAAAAAATTTAAAGGAAGAAACCCATATGAATCATATGAATAAAAAGTTCATAAATAAAATTATCCTGGGAGATGCACAGGAAATATTACCCCAAATTGAAGATAACTCAATAGACCTTGTTTTAACAGATCCTCCCTACTTTTTAGATAAAATGGATAATAACTGGGACCATAAAAAAGTTTCCACAATAACCGATTATTGTCATGTTGTAAAATCTCTACCACCTGGAATGAAATTTGATAAAGAGCAAGGGAGGAATCTTTATGAATGGTATTTTAAAATATCAAAAGAGTTATACAGAGTGTTAAAACCTGGTGGGTTCTTTTTTTCCTTTTCCAGTCCTAGACTTTATCACAGGATGGTTTCAGCAGTAGATGATGCTGGCTTTTTAATAAGGGATTGCTTCATCTGGCTTTATACGCAAAATCAACCTAAAGCTATGTCTCTTAACCATTTTATTGATAGATTAAACTGGGATAAAAAAACTAAAACCGAATTAAAGGAGAAATTAAGAGGCTGGAAAACCCCTCAAATAAAATCTTGTTTTGAACCGATTATGATGGCTCAAAAACCATGTGAAAAAACATTCTTAGAGAATATGTTGAAATATAATGTTGGACTTGTAAATACGAATGTAAAAATTGGAGAGGATATGTTTCCGTCTAATGTTGTAACTACAGAATCAATGGGTGAAAATATAGATAAATATTTTCTTTTGCCCAAACCATCTAAGGAAGAGAAGGGAGAATTTAATGTCCATCAGACAGTAAAGCCATTAGCAATATGTGAATATATAATTAAACTAACAACTTTTTCAGAGGAAGCAGTTGTTTTAGACCCTTTTGTTGGAAGTGGGACAACCGCTGTTGCGGCAAAGAAATTGGGAAGAAAATTTATTGGAATTGATACTAATCGGAAGTATGTGGAGATTGCTTTAAAAAGGTTAGAAACTATTGAGAAGGATGAAACTATACAATATAAAACTAAAAATATAGCACAGCAACTAACACTTTTAGAGACACAGGGGAAATATATAACAAAGAGAAAAATAAGGAAGATTAAATGACAGGAAGCGATTTACTTCATATAACACAGCATAAAAGGTTCGTGCCTTATGGCACTCACCCAAATTCCGCCTTCGGCAGAACTTCTTTTATACTGAAAACATTAGGCGAAAGGGCGATATATTTGCAAAAACATAAAAAGAAGTCAACTGTATAAACTTAAAAAATGAAAAAGTTAAATAAAAAGTGGTTTTCAATGAGCAGATGTTTTTGACAGATAGATACAAATTTCCCTTATGGTTATTTTTTATAGTCCAAGCAGAAGAAAACTGGTTAAGGATAGAGATAATAATAGAAGAAAATATATTGCCTGTTTTTACAATTTTAGGGAAAAGAAGATAGAGCAGTATAAATGAGATATTATTTTAGAGTCAATCTTATCTGTTTTAGTTGGTTTATTAGAGACGAATTAAAAAAAAAGAAATCTTTACTTACATCTATACAGATAAAATAATCAAAATTTTTCATAATATCACCAGGTGTTTTAGGAGATGGAACAAACTCCTTTACGGGCTTTATTGCCCAGGTAAGATGTTGTGTTTTCCTCTCCCTTGTTTTTAAAAAATTTAATTTTCAAAGAAACTAATTTATAATAATATGTTTTTAACCAAATTTAACTAGAAGGTGAGAAAATGAAAAAATTATTGTTAGTTTTGATGTTTATTTTTTTCTGTAAAAGTTTTCTTTATGCAGAAGAGAACCCATTTGTAAACTTTATTAAAGAGGTAATAACTTAGACATATGAACAGAATGTAGGAGTGACAGCAACTTATGATTTAGATAGAGATTCATATGGGTATGGTGCGATTTGGAATTTTGCTAAAACTAAACATGATTGGTTGAGATTTGGTTTATTAGGAAGAAACAATGATAATGATTTATTGCTTGGTGCAGGATTAGGTTTAATTTAGGCAAAGTCGGAAAAGTAGACCCGCTTAAAAGGGGATTGCGACCTCCATGTTCACAAAATCAACGAAATCTTCTATACTCGTCGGAAAAGTAGACCCGCTTAAAAGGGGATTGCGACCCTTCCTATCGCGTAGTCCTTGAAAGCTTCCAGGTCTGGTCGGAAAAGTAGACCCGCTTAAAAGGGGATTGCGACTATATATGACCCGTCCCTTAACCTGCGCCCTACCCTTGTCGGAAAAGTAGACCCGCTTAAAAGGGGATTGCGACATTATCTTACTCTTTTTTACCTTCATTATCTTTACCATGTCGGAAAAGTAGACCCGCTTAAAAGGGGATTGCGACTTTATCTCTTGACAGTTTAGGGTAGATGTGGGTATAATAGTCGGAAAAGTAGACCCGCTTAAAAGGGGATTGCGACGTAATAAAGGAGGTGGGCTATATGTACTATAATTATTACCCTGATGTGGGGCCTGGTTGTGTGTTTACTGCTTATTTACTCGAAGCTGTGATTGTAGTGTTCATAATCCGCGCGATTATGAAGTTCATGTATTCTCAAAGCACTAACACTAAACGTTTCAGGTATAGTGAGTTATTGAAGGACCCGTCAGGAAAGGGTCTTGAAGAGGTGGAACAAGTTTTAAAAGAAAGGGGGCTTATATGATAGTTATGTTTGTAATCATACTGCTCTTCTTCTTGTTTTGGGGTATAGGTGATATTTGTTTGTATACTATGCTCCAAATGGTGGAAGCAGCTAATGCGGCCAAAAGAAAGAATCCTAACCCAAAACCTAAAACAACGCCTGGTCCAACGTCTGAGAAACAATGGTACGAAAAGGAAGACGAAGTAGATATAATTAAGAAGAAGATGAAGGCGGTGCTTGATGAAGCGGTACCACTGTTTCAACGCCTTGAACTATGCGAAGATTTACTAAATCAGGTTTCGACAATGAACCTGTCGGATGAGCGTGTATATGCTTTGTATAACGAACTAGAAACTAAATACTTTGGCCTTTTAAAAGCAGTCTATGAGGAAGAAGTCAAAAGTCGGAAAAGTAGACCCGCTTAAAAGGGGATTGCGACTAAAAATATTGGACACTGAACATTGAACTAAACCATAAAGTTTGCTATAATTAAAATATGGAAAGAGCATTAAAACCAAATAGAAAAAAATTGATGTTACCATTTGTTAACTATAAAAGCATGAAAGAAATTACTGAAGAAGATTATTATCAATTTCTAAAATCACACGATTTTGTTGTAATTGAAAATATCAAAGTTCCACTAATAAAAAATCACATAATCCAAGAGTATGAGCCAAAAGATTTTAAATTAGAAACCACTACTATCTGGTCATTTCCTGATAGAGGTCAATGGGCAACGCATAAAGGAAATTATAGGGCAAACTGGTCTCCTTATATACCGAGGAATTTAATTTTAAGATTTACAAAAGAAAGTGATTTGGTTTTAGATCAGATGGTAGGTTCTGGTACAACACTTGTTGAATGTAAACTTTTAAACAGAAATGGAATTGGTGTTGATATAAATTTTGATGCAATAATGGTCACAAGAAATAGATTGGATTTTAAATACAAACATGAACCAGAAATAAAAACTTATGTTGGCGATGCAAGAAATTTAGATTTAATTCAAGATGAAAGTATAGACCTTATAGCTACCCACCCTCCATATGCCAATATAGTAAGATTTACCAATAATAAAATTGAAGGCGACTTATCTTGTGTAAAAAATATTGACGAGTTTATTAATGAAATGGAAAAAATTGCAGAAGAATGTTATAGAGTATTAAAACCAGGAAAACATTGTGCCATTCTTATTGGAGATACAAGAAAAAAGAAACATTTTGTTCCAATTTCAACAAGAGTAATGGAAACTTTTTTAAAAGTAGGATTTATCTTAAGAGAGGATGTAATTAAACTTCAGTGGAAAATGAAAAGCACAAGAGAAAAATGGAGAGGAAAGAAATATGATTTTTTACTTTTAGCCCATGAGCATTTATTTATTTTTAGAAAGCCTGAAAAAAGCGAAAAATTGACCTCATATAAAAACAGTTTAATCTGGTAATAGTTATGATTAAAATTGGAGATTATTTAGGAAAAGGAAAAAATAAAAAGAAAGTAGTAGATATTGTGCAACTTTCAAATGATTGGATTTTAGTTAAGACAGAAAATTCAAAATCAAAAAACGACTTTAAGGTTATAACGATTTATGAGCCAAAAAAATTAAAATTTTACACTCCAAAACATGCTCATTTTGCCATAGATTTTTATGGAAAACTTTGTCATAATCCAGAAAATGCAGAAAGAGTATTTAGAGCGATTATTGAAGTTTGGCAAGGTAATTCAGTAAAAAGTGCTTTGGAAAAATATAGAGATTTAACAAATCTTCCAGGATACAATTTAGATTACATTCTTTATGCTTTAAAATGGATTTTAGAACAAGAAGATATTAATTTTCAAAATAGGCCGAAGAAACTTCAACAAATGCTTGATAATAAATGTAAATTAGCAAAAGTTAGTGTGCCAGAAAATAGAAAAGGAAGTCAATTGGCTATTTCATTACTTTGTGATATTTTTCTTGGTACTCATCCAGTAGAAGCACTACTTTCTGCCAATTTAGATATTATTCCAAGATTAAAAAGGTAAATCTTTTTAAATGATAAAGTTTAGTATTAATTCTGATAGAAAAAAGAGATTTGCGCTGAATGTAAGTATTTGAAAATGAAGGAGTTAAGAAAAGAACTTGACAAAAATATAATAGATTGTATTATAAAAAATGGTAGGTTTGCGAAAATAAGGTTTAAAAGGACTGATATACTTTGTTCTTTGACAGGTAGTGTCGGAAAAGTAGACCCGCTTAAAAGGGGATTGCGACAAACAAAAAAAGGATGGTATAGTATGGAGAATGAGGTGTTTACTACTGGGAAGGATTGGATTTGTGGTTATTAGAGAAAATTGATGCAAAAAGGCGCTTTTTAGTATTGTTTTACCTTGTATTTTATGTGTTCTTATCCATTAGGCAAAGTTTCAAACAATAAAAAAATAGACCTGGTTAAATGAGATTTTAGCCAATTTAAAACATAATCACCAATACAATTTAACTAATTAACCAATTGAGTAATTAGTTAAACAGTTTAAAAATAAAGAAGCAGATTTAGAATTAATGGAATAAATTGTTTTTTCAATTTTTAGATGATATAATAAAGACGATGGAATTTTTTGAAGTTTATAAATATCAAGTTATAACCAAATTTCTTGAACCAGCAATATTTCCTGAATATAAAGGTTCAACTTTAAGAGGTGCTTTTGGATTAACTTTTAAAGACATTATCTGTGTAAACAAAAAAATCCTGATTGTAAAAAATGCCTTATTTATTCTAAATGTGTTTATAAATTGATATTTGAACCAGAGATTCCTAAAATAGATAAAAAGTTTGATATCCCTTCTCCTTTTATTCTTGAACCTCCATATGATATAAAAACTGAATACAAAAAAGGAGACAAGTTTGAATTCTTTTGTATAATTATTGGAAAAGCAATTGATTATTTTCCTTATTTTGTTCTTACTTTTAAAGAAATGGGGAAAAGAGGAATAGGGATAAAGGGAAATAGAGGAAAATTTAAATTGCTGAAAATAAAAAATTCAAATAGAATTATTTATGACCATAAAACAGACATCCTAAAGAATTTCAAAAAAAATATTAAAATAACTGTCCCAAAATTAGAAGATGATACGATAACTTTAAAATTTATTTCACCTGTCAGAATAAAAATTAAAGGAAAACTTATAACTACCCTACCCTTCCCTCTATTTATAAAGGTTCTTTTACGCAGAATATCTCTCTTGTCAAAAAATTATTGCTGTCAAGATAAAATTGTAGAAAA
>JAMWCJ010000084.1 GCA_023818645.1 Candidatus Omnitrophota bacterium
TATATAAAAAAGCAAATCAACCAAAAGAAATTTATGTTGTAGAAGGGCCACACACAGGACTTGACAGAGCATATACTGACCAATATAGAAAAAAAGTAAAAGATTTCTTTATAAAATATTTGTAAAAAGTCAATCTATCTTAAAAAGTAAAAAAAAATATTGATAATCAACAGGTTTAAACCAATAGATAAATTTGACTTGACAAATTAAAAATTATTAGTAAAATATATTTATATGAAGATAAATCAAAAGGAAATAGCAAAAAGAGTTGGTGTATCGCAGACAACAGTGAGTTTTGTTTTGAATAATAAAAAAGAAGTAAAGATATCTCCTGAAACAAGAAAAAAAATTATTGAAGTTGCAGAAGAAATTGGATATAGAAAATTTTATATACCAGTTGAAGAGGGATTTAAAACAGGGAATATTGGATATATCTTTCCTTTTAAATCTTCTTTACAGGACCCATATTATCATAGATTTTATTCTGGAGTTTTAGAAGGAGTAGAGGATAAAAACTTAAATTTGATACTTTATAAATTAAAAAATTGTGAAGAGATTTTATACAGAATAGATATATTAAAAAAAGTTGATGGTCTTATTATAGAAGAAAAAATAAATGATGAAATTGTAGAAAAAATTAAAGATAAAATTCCAATTGTTCTTCTAAATCATAAAACTGAAAAAATAAGTTGTGATTGTGTTATGCCTGATAATAAAGGAGGGATAATAAAAGCAATAGAGTATTTATTTAGAAAAGGACATAGAAATATAGGTATTTTTGGAATGAAGCCATTATTTGTTCACACAAAAGAAAGGTTAGATGGCTATATAGAAGGGATGAAATTATTTGGACTTAAGATTAAAGATGAATATATAAGTTTACCAGAGAGAAAAATTGGTGGAATAAAAGAATTAAATGAATATGCAATAAAAACATTAAAAGATTGGTTTAAATTGAAAGAGAGACCGACAGCAACAGTAACTTTTGGAGATGTTTATGCATTAAGTTTGATAGGGATGGCACAAAAAGTAAAGATAAGAATTCCAGATGATTTAAGTATAATTGGTTTTGACAACATAATAAATTGTTTATATTCTCATCCAACTTTAACATCAATAGAGCAGCCATTAGAACAGATGGGTAAGAAAGCTGTTAATTTATTAATAGAGAGAATAAAAAATCCTGATAAAAGGATAGAAAAGGTAATATTTGAAGTTGAATTGATAGAAAGAGAAAGTGTAAAAGATATGAATGAAAGGAGGTGAGAAATATGAAAAGGGAAGGCTTCACGCTTATAGAATTGCTTGTTGTGGTAGCAATCATTGCTATTTTAGCAGCAATGTTGCTACCAGCACTAAGTAAAGCAAGAGAGAGGGCAAGGACAGCGTTATGTGCAAGTAATATGAAACAACTTATGCTTGCCTGGAGGATGTATATTGATGACTATGATGAAATTTTACCTCCTGCGAATGATGCTGTTTATAGATTCTCAGGCAAAGTTTATGGAAGTGAACCATCTCCAAATTATTATTGGCCATTTATGATGAGAAATTATTTAAATATGCCTAACTGGCCGCCCGGATACTGGGATGTTGTTCCTGGTAAATACAGGAATAAAATTTTAAAATGTCCTTCGCTTAGATATCCAATTATTTACGCTTGGACTGTTCATTATGGTATGCCAATCTGTAATATTGGTGGAAGAAATTATGGAAATCTTATGCCTTACAAAAAATATTCACAGATAAAGTATCCTTCAAGGCAGATTGTTTTTGTAGATAGTTTTTTTGCTGGATATGGTGGTAGATATTATGTCTGGAATAATCTCTTTAGTGTGTCTTCTTCTACGGACTGTGTTCATTTAAGACATAATAATATGGCTAATTTTGCTTTTGCAGATGGACATGTAGAGACATTAACTTATCAACAGGCGTATACTCCGGGTAATTGGTTCTATTATTTACCGTGGGGATGGCCAATTAGCGGTGGTTGGTAAAAAAAGGAGGGATTATGAAAAGGGTATTGATTTATAGTGTGGGGTTTTTGTTATTTTCAAATTTTTTATATTCAAAAGTAGTTTATAATCCTGATGAAAATACATTTTGGATAGAAAATGGAAAGGAATTTGAAATAGTAGAACATGGAAAACCAGAGTTTTGGGCAGGAAAAGCATGGAGTGGAAATCTTGAAATAGGAGTAGAAGAAGATACATTTAAAATAAAATCTCCTTCTAATGATAAAAATTTAATAGGCAGGTATTTTAAATTTAATCCTTCATATCCGTATCTTATCTGGGAGATAAAAAAAGTAACATATGGAGAAGGGTATAGAGGATTTGATATGTGCTTTCCATCTCGTGTATTTAATTTTGTAACTCATATCTTCCCTGGAATATTTATTGTTAATCCTTTTCTTTTTGATAAAAATTTAGCAGAGAAAACATATTATTGCAGAATTTATTTGTATAATACAGAACTTGATTTTAAATATATAAAAATGGTAAAAAAACCTGACTATTACATAGAAATTACATCTCCACAATTAAAAGAGAAAGAATATATAGGAATAGGAGATGAACTAAATTTTAAAGTAATTTTGAAAGAGCCAGCAGAGGATGTTTCATTAACTTTTTATGATTCTTATATTACACATGAAGTTAAAATAAACAATTCAAGTTCATTACAGTTAAAACCAGAAGATGACAAACAGAATATATGGACTGGAAAAATAAAGATAGAAAAGATAGATAAACCATTAGTAAAAAAAGATGGAAAAGATGTTGAAATATATGAACCAGGCACTTTTCTGATAAAGGCAACAGTTTTGGGTGGGAAAATAAATGTTCCAATATGGACAGCAAATTATTTTAAAATAAAAACAAAGGAGATACAACAATGAAAGACATATTTATTATTTTATTGTTTTCTTCCTTAGTTTTTTCTCAAGAATTGTATAAACCAGATATTAAAAAAGGTGACATAAAAATAGATGGAAAACTTGATGAGATTTACTGGAAGAATGCAAAGGTATATAGTGGATTTAATTTATTACAAGCAAGAGGTGGAGGGAAACCAAAGGCAGATACAAAATTCAGTATTTTAGTAGATGATAAAGCAATATATATAGGAATAATTTGTGAAGAACCATATATGGATAAATTAAAGGAACAATTTTTACCAAGAGATTCAAGTTTTTGGGAAAGAGATAGTGTAGAGATATTTATAGATCCAGAAGGTAAAGGAATAAATTATTATCAGTTTGCAGTTACAGTTTCAAATTCACAATTTGATTCTTACTTTATAGAAGGAGGAAATACACAAGGTGGTTATTACAGTTCTTTATGGGAAAGCGCAGTTTATAAAGGAGAAAAATTTTGGTCAGTTGAAGTCAAAATTCCGTTATATTGTTTCTATTACACTGAGTCAAAGGATTTTTCAGATACATATCTTTTAAATATTACAAGGAATAGATTTCCTGAATACGAACTTTCAACATTTGCAGTTCTTGATAGAGGGTTTCATGAAGTAAAAAAGTTCAGGAAATTTACCAATATGCCTGTTAAAACGCCTGTTTATGACTTAAATTTAAGTAGAATAAATGTAGATATAAGAGATGAGAAACTAACAGGTGATTTAATATTAAAAATAAAAACTGGTATAGAGGCAAAAGGAGTAAGGGAAATAAAAATATATGAAAAAGAGAAAGAGATAGGAAATGGGAAGTTTAATCTGAAGGAAGGAGAGAATTTAATAAAAATTGAAGATATTAAATTTGATAAACCAGGAAAAAAAGAATTAACTATTAAAATTTTAGACAAGAATGAATTAGTCTTAGGGACCATTGAGCAAATAGAAGTTAATTATGAGAAAGTGAAAATAGAAATAGAAAAACCATCTTATTCAAACTGTATATATCCGGGTCAAAAAATAGAAAACATAGAAGGCAAAATATATATAAACATTCCAGATGAAAAAATAAAAGGTTTAGAGGTAAAAATAGAACTTAAAGGAGAAGATTTTTCAAGGAAGATGAGTTTAAAAGGTGAGAAACAAACAAAATTCAAGATAAAAAGTGATGATTTAGAAGAGGGTGAATATAGTTTAATTATTGAAATAACAGGAAAAGAAGGAATAATTGATAAAAAAGAAATAAAGATAAAGAAACTTCCTAAACCAGAAAAAGGAAGTTATGTATATGTAGATGAAAACTTAAACCTTATTGTTAATGGAAAACCAATATTTGTTCGTGGATGGTATGGTAATTCAGAATATCTTGTCAGTCAGGCAATAAGAAATAAATATGGAAATAAACCAAACAGTGAATATGTAAATACATGGGAGGCATGGATTGGAGTTGAAGCAGAAAGATTAGGAGAACTTATATATAATAAAGAATTTTTAGAAAGATATGGAATAAAAAAAGATGATTTACAGAAAATTGCTAATGAAGAAAGAAATAGGATAAAGCAGGATGTAAAACCACACGAATTTGTCTTTAATATGCTTGATTATAAAATAGAAAAGGCAAAAGAAAATTCCAATATATGGTTTTATTATTTATGTGATGAACCAGAATGTAGAGGGGTTTCTCCTATTTATTTAAAGTATATGTACCAGCATATTAAAGAAAAAGACCCATATCATCCTGTGATGATAATTACAAGAGAACCAAAGAGATATACAGAATGTGCAGATATATTAAATCCTCATCCATATTTAAATCCAAGAGTTGATGATAGTGGAAAAAGAAAGATGGCAAGTATAAGAAAAATAAAAGAAGTTATAAAAGAGGTATATGGTGCAGGTAAAAATAAAATACCTGCGTGGTGTACACCTCAAGCATTTACATATGGTTTTATTGATAGATTTTCAGATTATCCTACATTTGATGAATTTAACTGTATGGTATGGACAAGTATAGTTAATGGAGCAAAAGGTTTAACACCATTTATTTATTATGACCATTTAAATAGTGTTGACTTACGACTTGGCGTTGATTTTATCTACCAAACAATTTCAGAGATAGAAAAATTTTTACTTACACATCCAGATGATAAATTAAAATTTGAAAATAAAAATAAGGATATAGATGTTTTAATAAAAGAAAAAAATGGGGAAATTTTGCTTATTGCGGTTAATATGACAGAAAATGTTCAAAGCGATGAGATATATTCTGAAGGACTTAAAAGAATAAAAAAAATGTATGGATTTAGAGAAGATATAATTGTTGATGTAAAAGATGGAAAAATAAATTTAGATTTTTATCCATATCAGGTTTATATATTGACGTATCCAGAAATTGGAAAAAACTTAAAAAAATTAGAAAAACTGAAAAAAGAAATAAATGATATAAAAGAAAGTTTTAAAAATAAAGGGAATATACTATATGGAAAAGGGAGAGAAATTGAATTTAACACCTCGGATACTTATATTTCAAATCTTTCGTTATTTACTTTAACAAATGGAATGACAGATACATATGGTTGGGCTTCCTGGACAAAACCAACTTCTTTACAAAATCCATCATTTATTGAAATGAGATTTTTGGCTTTTGTTCCTGAATTTAAAAGAGTAAAGATATATTCATCTACAGTTGAAGATATGGAGTTATATATTTGGAAAAAAGGAGATTGGGAAAAGATTGGAGAAGTAAAGGATAACAAAGAAGATGTGATTGAGTTTAAATTTGACGAAAAAATTAAAACTGTTAAAATGAAAATTTTAATAACGAAAGTAAAACCTAATACAAAAGCAGAAATATATGAAGTAGAGATGTATGAGAATTGAGGAGAGAATGAAATACAGGGCTGAATGGATGTATGAAAGGAAATGGGGTGTTATGATTCATTATCTTGCTGATTTTCCAAGTTGTCTTGAACCAGTTAATTTAGACCCTGAAGAATGGAACAGAAGGGTGGATAAATTTGATGTTAAAAATTTTGTAAAACAATTATCTGAAATAAAATGTGGATGGATTATATTTTCAATAGGACAGAATTCGGGTTACTATTGTAGTCCAAATGAGACATATGATGAGATTGTAAAAAGGAAATCAAGTAGATTGTCAAAAAGGGACCTAATAAAAGACCTGAGAGAAGAACTTGCAGAAAAAGATATAAAATTAATAGTGTATTTGCCATCCCATGCTCCAATTAATGATATATATGCTTTAGAAAAATTAAAATGCACTCCAATCTGGAAGGGGCCTAAATGGGGTTTAAAAGACGGTCAATATAAAATCCAAGAAGGAGTGGATGAGAGATTAACTGAATTTCAAAAAAACTGGGAAAGTATAATAAAAGAATGGTCAGAAAGATGGGGAAAACTTGTAAGTGGATGGTGGTTTGATGGATGCTATTATTCTGATAAAATGTATAATTTTCCGGATGAGCCAAATTTCAAAAGTTTTGCAGAATCAGCAAGAACTGGAAATCCAGATAGTATAGTTGCTTTTAATCCGGGAGTTAAAATTCCTGTAATATCTTTAACTGAATATGAGGACTATACTGCTGGTGAAATAGCAGGTGCTTTACCAGTTAGTGGGATTGAGCCATGTGTAATACCTTTTAGAAGATTTATAAAAAATGCCCAGTATCATATACTTACATTTATTGGTGGTTGCTGGGCAAGAGGTTTTCCAAGATTTTCAGATGAATTTTTGATTGGTTATACAAAACACATCAACTCTTTTGGAGGAGCAATTACATATGATTTCCCTCCACCTTCTGAAGATGGGAATATAGCGTCTCTCTTTTTCAATCAGTTAAAGAAATTATCCATATCTCTTTGAAATAAATCCAAAAAATTGTTAAATAAATAAGTTAAGTATATAATTAAATAGAAAGGTAAATATAATGGAAGAAATTTTTAGAAGATATGCAGGGAATCCAATTATTTGTCCTGAAAAATGGACATATCAATGCAATGCTGTTTTTAATCCTGGTGCTATTGAATTTAATGGTTATGTTTATCTTTTGTGCAGGGTTGAATCATTTGATGGATATTCTCACTTAACTTTAATAAGA
>JAMWCJ010000013.1 GCA_023818645.1 Candidatus Omnitrophota bacterium
ATCTTTGCACCATTTTGTTTTGCCTTTCTAACCCTATATGATGTAATTGGCTGTGTTTCTGTTAAGTTTGTTCCTGTTATGATTATACAATCTGAATATTTTTCAATTTCTTCAAGAGAATTACTCATTGCTGCAGAACCAAGAGTTGTGGAAAGCCCAACTACTGTTGAAGAATGGCAAAGACGAGCACAATGGTCTATATTATTAGATTTCAAAACAACTCTAAAAAATTTTTGAAATATATAATTTTCTTCATTTGTACATTTTGCAGAAGAGAGCCCTCCTATTGAATAAGGACCAAATTTTTCTTTATAATATTTCAATCTTTCATAGACAAAATTAATTGCAGTTTCCCATGATACTTCTTTAAATTTCCCATTTTCTTTTATCAGTGGTTTTTTAAGACGATTTTCTGAAATAACATATTCAAAACCAAATTTCCCTTTTATACATAAAAATCCATTATTTACAGGACTACTTTCATCTCCTTTTATCTTGACTATTTGATTGTTTTTAACATAAACTACAATTCCACATCCAACTCCACAGTATGGACATATTGTATTAACTTTTTTAAGTTCCCATGTCCTTCCTTTTCGCTCTGCTTGAATTTCTCTCAAAGCACCTACAGGACATACTTCAATACAGTTCCCGCAAAATACACAATCATTCTCTTTTAACGGTTCGTCAAAACCTGAAATAATCTCTGTATTAAAACTTCTATAACCGTAATTAATGGCTTCTGCTCCTACTATATTTTTACACACATAAACACATCTCCCACATAGAATACATTTTTCATAATCCCTAACAAT
This sequence comes from Candidatus Omnitrophota bacterium, assembly GCA_023818645.1. Classification (GTDB taxonomy): domain Bacteria; phylum Ratteibacteria; class UBA8468; order B48-G9; family JAFGKM01; genus JAMWDI01. Next base: position 816 of record JAMWCJ010000013.1, read on the forward strand.
AAACGGTCTACCATCTTTCTCTTTAACTTTTCTTTTTTCTCCATCATATATAGATCTTTTTATCCCATATTGATAAGCATATTTTTCAAGTAAACATTCTCCACTTTTTTCACATGTCATACAATCATAAGGATGGTCTGAAAGAATAAGATTTAAAATAACTTTCCTTGTCAGGATAACTTTATCTGATTGAGTAAGAATTTCCATACCTTTCTTTATTTTTTCAGTACAGGAAGTAACAAGTCCTTTCCCTCTTATTTCCACTAAACATAATCTGCAGGCACCTATTGGTTCAAGGTTTGGATGATAGCACAAGGTTGGAATTTCAATATTATTTTCTCTACATACTTGAAGGATTGTTTGTCCTTCATAACCAACTATTTTTTTATTATCAATTAAAATCTCTATTTTTTCCATCTTTTAATCCAACTTAATAAAGGATTAACACATGCCTGGCCTAAACCACAACGTGAACTTTCTTTCATAGTGAGACATAAAGTTTCAAGCAAATTTAATTCTTCTATGATAATCTTTTTGTTTTTAATTTCATTAAAGGATTCTAAATAAGTAAGTTTTTCATAAATCCTTTTTGTTCCAATTCTACAAGGGACACAGAAACCACAAGATTCTTCCATAAAAAATTTCATTAATTCTTTAATTTTTTGAAGTAAATTTGTCCCCTTTTTATAAACTATAATTCCACCTGTCCCTAAACTTGTTCCATTTTTCATTAATGTTTGATAATCATATTTTAAAGAAAATTTATCAGGAAATATAAATCCACTTGATGCACTCGGTAAAACTGCTTCTACATCTTTAAGATTTTTAATTTTCCCAAAATCTTTCAATATTTCACTAATAGTAAACTTACCAAGTTCAACTTCATATACACCTTTTTTCACTAAATCACCACTTAAACATACCAACTTTGTCCCATAACTCCCTTCACAACCAAAACTTTTAAACCACTTACTTCCGTGATATATTATCTGAGGAATAAAAGAAAAAGTTTCAACATTGTTTATTAAAGTTGGTTTATTCCACAACCCTTTTTCTGGAGGATAGGGTGGTTTCAACCTCGGAACAGGTCTTTCACCTTCAATATAATTAAAAAGAGATGTCTCTTCTCCAGTTATATATCTACCACAACTTTCAATAATTTTAATTTCAAAATCATTCCCTGAAGAAAGAATATTCTTCCCAATAAAATTTTTCTTTTTATAATGTGCTAAAGTTTTTTCTATAATTTTTCTTTCTTCCTTATATTTTTCATTAAGATAAATAAATCCATAATGTGCTTTTAAAACAAGTGAAGCGATAATCATTCCATCAATGATTTTATATGGATATTTTTTTAATAAAAATCTATCTTTAAAAGTCCCTGGTTCACCTTCTTCAGCATTACAAATTATAAATCTTTCTCCCTCAAACTTTTTAACAAACGACCATTTAAGTCCTGTTGGGAATCCTGCGCCACCTCTACCTATCAAACCTGATTCAGTCAATCCCTCAATCACTTTGTCAGAACCTAATGATAGAACTTTCTTTAAAACAGAAACAGTAAAATTGAAATTGTAAGGTAAATCTAAAATTTTCTTCTCTTTCATCTTTTATATTTCTTTATAAACTTCTCAGTAAAAGTAATAAAACCAAATATGTTAGAAGAAGATTTGTTATATTTTTTAACCAGTTTTTTAAGAAAAGATTTTTTAAGGATTTTAATTTTGTCTAAATCTTCGCAAAGGAGAAAATTAAACTTTTTTTCAGTGGACATCTTTTTCTCCTTTTATAATCTGTAATGCATGTTCTATCACTGGCAAGATAATTTCTAAACATTCTTTCACTGCTTTTAAACTTCCAGGTAAATTTATAATTAATGTTTTTCTTCGGAAACCACTTGCCCCACGAGAAAGAATTGAATTTGGACTTTTTTCAAACGTTTTCATTCTCATCGCTTCAGATATTCCAGGTATCTCTTTATCTAAAACTTTTTTAGTTGCTTCAGGTGTTACATCCCTTTCTGATAACCCAGTCCCTCCAGTAGTCAGGATAAGGTCAACTTCTTCTGAAAGTTTTAAAATTGCTTCTTTTATCATATCTTCTTCATCAGGTAAAATTATAATATTATGTACTTTCCAACCAATCTCTTCAATTTTTCCCTTTAAATAAGCACCACTCTCATCAACTCTTTTCCCTGCATAACAACTATCACTTATTGTTAAAATTCCAACATCTATCTTTGGTATAACTTCAATAATATCTTTTTCTTTTATGATACCACCTTTAATTACTTTTCCAAAAATACCTTCTTTGGGCATAAGACATTTACCTACTTTTTTATATATTTCACACCAGTTATGACATTTTTTCCCAATCTCTGAAATTTCAATTATAACATCATTTATTTTTAATCTATCTCCAATTTTAAGTTTTCTCAAATCAATTTTACTTGTAGTTATATTTTCAGCAAATATTCCAGGTCTTAAATCTCCTTTCTTTTTTAAACAGAAAAATTCCTCATTCATCCTTTCCCATGATAGTAAACTTATCTGTCTATTTATTCCCTCCTTTGCATGACAATCTCCTTTAACACCATAATTTTTAATAAGTATAATTTTCTCTACCTGCTTTTTAGGTTCACCTTTTTTATCTCCAATATTTACAGAATAAACAATCCCTTTCATTTTTTCTTCTCAATCAGTTTAATATTATCTATTTTCATTTCTTTTTTATATACCTTACACATATCATAAATTGTTAAAAGAGAAATAGAAACTCCTATTAATGCTTCCATTTCAAAACCTGTTCTATCAATTCCTTCAACCTCACATCTTACCTTAATTTTATCAAAAAAAATTTCAAAATTTATATCTGCCTTTGTTATCTTTACAGGATGACAGAAAGGAATTAAATGTGGTGTATTTTTAATTGCAAGAAGACCAGCAACTTTTGAACAATCTAAAACATCTCCTTTTGGTACTTTTCCTTCTTTTATATCCTGAACAATTTTTTCATTAAGAATAATTGTCCCTTCTGCAATTGCTTTTCTTTTTGTAATCTTTTTTCCCCCTATATCAATCATATAACTCTCCAGTTACAGGTATAAATATTAAATCTATTTCCTCTTGCAAATCCAATAAGTGTAATATTATAAAACTCTGCTATTTTTAAAGCATAATAAGTTGGAGCAGAAATTGAAACAATAACTGGAATTTTTACTTTTACACATTTTGTAGTAATATCTGATGTTATTCTTCCAGATGTAAGGAGGATTTTATCTTCAAAATTTAAATTTTTAAATAAACCTTCTCCAATAACTTTGTCAAAAGCATTATGTCTTGAAATATCCTCAGCAAAAATTATTATATTTTCATGGTCAGAAAGTCCACATGAATGAACACTTCCTGTTTCTTTATAAATTTTAGACATTTTTTCAAAATTATTTTTTAAATATAAAATTTTTTCAGATAAGATTTTTAGTTTGTTTTCTATTTTCCCTTCTTTTTTGAAAGAAATGTAGGCGCTTCCACAACCAGAATTTAAATTTTTCATGCTTTGTAAAAATTCATCAACAAGAGGATTTTCTATTTCTACGAAACATAAATTTCCAGATAATTTTAAACTTTTTATCTCTGAAAGATTTTTTATAATCCCATTTGTGAATAAGAAACCATAAACAAAATACTCTATTTTTTCAGGCAAAATTCCTAAAATTATCAGTTCTCTATTATTCACAAAAATTCTTAAATATATTTCATCAACAATCTTATCAACAATTTTTTGTATTTCCCCATTTTTATACCTTAAAATTTCCTTATTTATAATCATCTACCCTCCAATAATATTTATAACTGGAAGATTAAAATAAGTTCTGCTGAATGACTTTGAATTTATCTTTTCAATCAAAATTTTTTTAATTTCTTCACTATCAAGTTCATATAGAATCTTTTTGAAGTTTAAAATCGGCTGTCCATAGAGGCATAAAAAAAGATTTCCCTTAGCATCTATCCTTATTTTATTGCAATAAGAGCAGAATGGCTCAGTTACTGAAGTTATAAAGCCAATTTTAAAATTGTCTTTAACTATTAAGTAATATTTTGTATTTCTAACATGAGACAAGAAAAATATTTTGCTTTTAGATTTTATTTTCTCAATCGCATCTCTGTAACAAATAAAATTTTTTTTCCAGAAGTCTAAATTATTATCAACTGGCATAAGTTCTATAAATCTTAAAATTAAGCCATTTTCTTTTGCAAAGTCAATAAAATCAAAAATTTCATCAAAGTTAATCTTCATCAATACAACATTTAATTTTATAGTTAAAAATTTATCCTTTGCGATTTTAATACCATCTATAACTTTATCAAAATGCTCTGACTCTGTAATAAATTTAAACTTATTTCTATTGAGTGTATCTAAACTAATATTTATTCTTTTAACACCAGAAACAATAAGTTCATCTATTTTTTTAAGTAGATAAAAGCCATTTGTGGTTAAAGAAATCTCTTTAATTCTATTTATTTCTGAAATTTTTTTTATAAGGAAGGATAAATTTTTTCTTATAAGTGGTTCTCCACCAGTAATTTTTATTTTTTCAATACCAATTTGTCCAAAAATTTTAACTATTTTGATTATCTCTTCATAACTTAAGATTTCCCTTCTATCAACTTTATTAAATTTTCTTGAACAGTAAATGCAATTAAAGTTACATTTATCTGTTATAGATACTCTTAATGTATCAACTATTTTTTTCATTGATTTTAAATTTAAACCAATACCTTAAAATTGTCAAACAAGTTAATTGTTTGAAAAATAAAGGATATGTTAAATCTTTTAATAAATTTTCATTCTCCTATTATCTTTATTAGTACTCTTTTCTTTCTCTGACCATCAAATTCACCATAAAAAATTTGTTCCCAAGGACCTAAATCAAGCGCTCCATTAGTAATTGCAACAACTACTTCCCTTCCCATTATAGTTCTTTTTAAATGAGCATCTGCGTTTGTTTCTCCTGTTAAATTGTGTCTATATTTTGAAACTGGTTGATGTGGAGCAAGTTTTTCAAGAAATTCAATAAAATCATAATGTAGACCATTTTCATCATCATTTATAAAAACACTTGCTGTTATATGCATAGCATTAACAAGGCATATACCTTCTTTAATACCACTTTTTTTAACTATCTCTTCAACTTTTTCAGTAATATTTATAAACTCAATCCTTTTCTCTGTACAGAACCATAAATATTCAGTATAGGACTTCATTCTTCAATTTTCGCTTTTTTTGAATTTATTTTTTTTATTGTTTCTGGTTTAAATTTTGGTTTTCTTGAATATGTATAAAGACCATTAACTTCCTGTTCTACATCATAAAGTTGAGTATAACAGAAGCCACATATTTTTGGATGGTTTAAAAGGACTTCTGTTAATCCTTTATATCTTTCGATAAATTCTTTTTCTGTTTTTGGTCTATTGCCATATCCCCATCCATTTTCTCTTCCTTCTATATCCCACCATATCCCTCCATATTCACTTACCCAGTATGGTTGTCCTTTATATGGAGCATCATATTGTGGGAAATTTTGCCATACTTTATCTTCCTTTTCAAATAACTCAAAGTCCTTTTTAAATTGTTCGGGATCTTGTTTATAATTATGGCAATCATAAATATCTGTTTCAACATGAATATATCCACTTGTATCTATTACTGGTCTTGTCTTATCTAAATTTTTTGTAATTAGATAAAGATTTCTTGTAAGTTCTTTGTCTGCTGAAAGGAATGTTTCATTTAAAGGACACCAGCCAATTATTGAAGGATGATTAAAATCCCTTTCTATTACATCTATCCACTCTTTACACAAAACTCCAAAACTTTCTTCACTTATTTTATTTTTAATTCCCCAGTTTGGATATTCACCCCAAACAAGATAACCAAGTTTATCAGCCCAATATAAAAATAATGGTTCAAAAACCTTTTGATGTAATCTCGCTCCATTAAATCCCATATCTTTGGATATCTTTATATCATTTTTTATATCTTCTTCATCTGGTGCAGTATAAATACCATCAGGATAATAACCTTGGTCAAGAACCATCTTTAAAAATATAGGACTTCCATTAAGTAAGATTTTTTTTCCTTTAATTTCAATCTTTCTGAAACCAAAATATGACTCAATTTCATCTTCTTTTTTATTTTTAGAAAATAAAGAAATTCTGAAGTTATAAAGGAAAGGATTTTCTATATCCCAGGGAATAAAATTTTCAATTTTTGTTGAAATAAAAACTGTTCCACTTCCATAACCAATTTTTTTATCTATCTTTTCGGATTCCTTATATATTTCTACTTCTAATTTCCCTTCTCCTTCTATATTTATTAAAAACAAAACTTCTCCTGTATCATAATTCGGGTAAACTTTAAAATTTTTTATGTAATTTTTCCCTGTTGCATAGAGATAAACTGTCTGCCAGATTCCTGTAACTCTTGTATAATAGCATCCATAGGAATTATATTTATTTGATTGTTTCCCAGATGGTTGTAAATAAGTTCTATTATCATCATAAGCATTTATCACAATCTCATTTTCTTTTTTTAAATAATCAGTTATTTCAAATGTAAATGGTGTATAGCCACCTGTATGAGTTCCCAATTTTTCTCCATTTATCCAGACATTTGTTAAGAAATCAACTGCCCCAAAATTTAAAAATATCCTTTTATTTTTCCATCTTTCAGGAATTTCAATTTTCCTTCTGTACCATACAGAAACCATAAAATCGCTATTTTCTATTTTTGATAGTTTACTTTCTGGTGGAAAAGGGACAAGAATTTTTTCTTTAAATCTTTTATCAGGCAAATAAAATTTTTTTTCTATACCTGAATTTGATGTATCTATTTCAAAATCCCACAAACCATTCAAATTTATCCACTCATTTCTCTTAAAATCAGGTCTTGGATATTCTTCCCTCGGTATCATTTAATAAATAATATCAATTCCTGGTTCTTCAGTCAAATTTCCTCCCTCACCACCTACGAGGTGGCCGCTGGGGATTGTTGATAGATGCGAGATTCCGAACTATTGATTGTTGAAAATCTCTGGAACTTTTTTTATTTAGAAAAAAGTTTATAATATAAGTAAGGAGAAAAAATGAAAATAGGAATTGCGTCTGACCATGCTGGCTTTGAATTGAAAGAATATTTAAAGGAGAATTTGAAAAAAGAAGGATATGAAATTATTGATTATGGGCCGGAAATAAAAAAAGTTGTTGATTATCCTGATTATGCAGAAAAAGGTGTAAAGGGTATTTTAAATAAAGAGATTGAATTCGGAATCTTAATATGTGGGACAGGAATAGGTATGGATATAGTTGCAAATAAATTCAAAGGTATAAGAGCAGCAAGATGCTGTACAATATATGATGCAACTTTAGCAAGACAACATAACGATGCAAATGTTTTAACGCTTGGTGGGAGATTAATAGGAAAAGAACTTGCATTAGAGATTGCAAAAGAGTTTCTATCAACCTCCTTTACAAAAGGAAGGCATTCAAGAAGGGTAAACAAGATTAAAAAGATTGAAAATGGCTAATCTTTTTCTTGAAAAACTTCAATATTTACAACCAGAAAATCTCTTACCTATAATCCATAACCTTCCTTTCAGTTTTTTGATCAATGTTAACTGGAGCAAAAAGGAAAATTATACAATTTTTGGCTTTGAACCATTTATGATTTTTAAAAGTAAAAAGGAGAAAATTGAGATTAGAGAAAAAAATGAAGTTAAAAAATTTCAGGATCGTCCTATTGAACAATTACAGAAAATCTTTGATAAATTTATTCTACCCTCACATAATTTTTTTCTCCCAGGTGGATTTGGATATCTTTCATATGATTTTGGCTGGCAGATTGAAAAACTACCTAATTTGGCAATTGATGATTTAAAATTACCTGATATTTTTATCTGTTTTTATGATGCAATTTTTCTGTTTGATAATAGAGAGAGAAAAACATTTTTAATTTCCTATAATTTTGAAAATGACAAGTTTTTTGCCAGGAGATTTAATGAAATAAAAAGGTTTTACAATCAACTTGCCAGTAAATCATTGTCTTTCAAGATTGAAAATCATAATTTTTCTGTTGAAAGTTTAAGTTCAAATATGAGTTATTCATATTATATTTCTGCAATAAAAAAAATCAGAGATTATATAAGAGAAGGGGATGTTTACCAGATAAATTTTTCACACAGATTTGAAATAAAAGGAGTTTTTGAGCCATACAATCTATTTTTAAAACTCCAGAAAGTAAATCCTGCTCCTTATTCTGCATATTTCAATTTTGATGGTTTTATTTTAGTTTCAAACTCTCCTGAACTATTTATAAAAAAGGAGGGCAGAAAAATTATAACTAAGCCTATGAAAGGGACGAGAAAGACAGGAGAAAATTCAGATTTAAATAGAAAAATTATTGAAGACCTTCTTGAAAGTGAAAAAGATAGGGCAGAACTTATAATGATAGTTGACCTTGAGAGGAATGATCTCGGAAAAATCTGTGAATATGGAAGTGTAAAAGTTAAAAAACTTATAAATCTTGAAAAATATAAAACAGTATACCAAACAACATCAACAATTGAAGGGATATTGAAAAAAGAAATAGAGTTGAAAGATATAATTAAAGCAACATTTCCAGGAGGTTCAATTACAGGAGCGCCAAAAAAAAGAGCAATGGAGATTATTGAAGAACTTGAACCAACAAAGAGAAATTTTTATACCGGATGTCTCGGATACTTTGGTTTTAATGAAAATTTACAGTTGAATATACTTATAAGGACTTTACTCATAAAAAACAATAAAATCTATTATCCAGTTGGAGGGGGAATTGTCTGGGATAGTATCCCTGAGAAAGAGTATGAAGAAACAATAGTAAAGGCAAAAAATCTATTTTTAACAATTGGTATTGAGGAAAATGAAATCAGAAATATTATTGTTTAATGGAAAAAAAGTTGATGAAAGAGAGATAAATTTTAGTCATTTAAAAAGAGGTTTTTTATATGGAGATGGAATTTTTGAGACAATGATATCTATTAATAAAAAAATATTCAGATTTGATGAGCACTGGAATAGAATGGTTTATGGAGCGAGAGTTTGTAATTTAGAAGTTCCGGATAAAAAATTAATAAAAAAATTAATTGTGGATAATTTGAATAAAGGGGTTTGTTATATAAGATTAAATTTATGGAGGAAAAAACCAGATAAAATTTCTCCTGAAAGACAAAGAGAAACAAATTTTTTTATAATTATAAGGTATTTTAAACCATATCCAGAAAAATTTTACAAAGATGGGATGGTTTGTGGAATAAGTGAAAAAATAAGAAAGAATAGTAAGTCAGTAATTTCTAAAATAAAATCTTTAAACTTTCTTGAAAATGTAATATTAAAAATTGAAGCAGAAGAAGAAAGTACTGATGATATGATTGTTCTTGATAATTATGGATATATTTCTGAAGGGAGTGTATCAAATATATTTTTTGTTAAGAATAATGTTATTTACACTCCATCTTTAGAATGTGGTTGTCTTGAAGGAATAACAAGAAAAGTTGTATTTGAGATATGTGAGAAAGAAAATATTAAAATAAAAGAAGGGTGCTTTAAAATTGATTTTTTAAACGATTGTGATGAGGTTTTTCTTACAAATACTTTAATGGGAATTATGCCTATAAGAGAAGTGAAAGGATATTTTAAATCAAAGAGTTTTAGAGTTACTCAATATCTTATAAAAAAATATCTAAAAATTCTTGAAGGACTTAAGTAAATAATAATCTTCAGGTTATTTTTGATATAAGATTTAAAGAAAACATATTGTATAGCGTCATACCTAAATTTGAATGAGGTCTTCTTGTATCATAAACCATTACCACATTATATAGTTGACTAAGAGAAAAAAAAGGTGTAAATTAAAAAAAATTAAGGGTAAAAATGAGTTCATTATTTGTATTTTTATTTGGATTGATTTTATTTGTAATTGCTTATATTTTTTATGGTAAGTTTTTGGAACAGTTATGGGGAATTGATGAAAGTAAACAGACACCAGCGTATAGAAAGAAAGATGGAGTTGACTATATTCCTGCAAGACATTGGTTAATTCTTTTTGGCCATCATTTTTCTTCAATTGCTGGTGCTGGTCCAATTTTAGGTCCTGTTATTGCTATATGTGTATGGGGATGGGGACCTGCCTTACTCTGGATAGTTTTAGGGTCTATCTTTCTTGGCGGAGTTCATGATTTTTCTTCTCTTATTTTGAGTGTTAGAAATGATGGATTAACAGTCGGAGAAATAACAAAGAATATCCTTGGAGAAAAAAGTAAAGTTATATTTTCTTTATTTTTATGGTTTTCTTTAATCTTAGTTGTAGCAGTTTTTACAGCAGTAACTGCTAAAACATTTATTGAAGAACCTAAAATTGTAATTCCAACTTTTTTCCTTATAATAGATGCAATAATTTTTGGTTTCCTTGTTTACAGAAAAAGTTTTTCAATTTTTTACTCAACAATTCTTTGCCTTTTTTTACTTTCAATTTTTTTTATTATTGGGAAGGAGATACCTGTTGTTATTAAATTAAGTCCTTTAAAAATCTGGATAGTAATTCTTTTAATATATAGTTTTATAGCAAGTATTTTACCTGTTGATATTCTTTTACAGCCAAGAGATTATCTTTCCTCTTTTATACTTTTTTCAGGTATGTTTTTTGGCTATATTGGACTTTTGACAACACACCCATCTGTTAAAGCCCCTTTTTACACTTCATTTTTTTCTGAAAAAGGGTCTTTATGGCCAATGATGTTCGTTATAATTGCTTGTGGAGCAATAAGTGGTTTTCATGGTCTTGTTTCAAGTGGTACAACTTCAAAACAGATTAGTAATGAAAGAGATGTTAAAAAAATTGGATATGGTGGTATGTTGACAGAAGGGTTATTGTCCATTTTAGCATTATTATCTGTTTCCGCTGGACTTTTCTGGTCAAGTTCAATTCCTGAATTAAATTATCCTGAATTGATGAAAAAGGGAGATTGGATTGGGACTTTTGCCACAGGTTATGGACAGATTTTAAAGAAAATTTTTCACCCAAAAATTGGAAAATTATTTGCAATTATAATGATTAATAGTTTTGTTTTAACCACTCTTGATACCGCAACAAGAATATCAAGATATATAACACAGGAACTTTTTGGTTTTTCATTTAAAATTAAGTTTTTAAGGAATAGGTATAATGCAACATTATTAGGTATTATTTTTGCTGGTTATCTTGCCTTCGGAAATTGGCAGAAAATCTGGCCTGTTTTTGGTGCTTCAAATCAATTAGTTGCAGGAATTATTCTGTTTTTATGTAGTTTTTATCTTTTCTTAAATAAAAGAAAATCTTTAAGTGTTTTAATTCCATCATTAATAATGTTTCTAACAACTGTAGTTGCTCTGACAATTCAGATGATTTCCTTTTATACAAAGAAGAGTTACTTACTCGGAAATATAAGTTTGATTTTGATAATTCTTTCTATCTTCATTATAGACGAGGGGATAAAGATTTTATTACAATTTAGAAAAGGGAAATATAATCTTAATCGGTGAAAATTCCTTTAATTAAAATTCAAATTTAAAAAGTTAAATTAAGGAGGGATTGATGGAAAGAAAATGTAATATTGAGAGAAATCTTAAAAAATGTACCTGTAGTTATGAAGGATGCAGTAAAAAGGGCCTTTGCTGTGAGTGTTTGAGTTATCATTGGTCAATGAGGCAACTTCCTGGATGTCTTTTTCCACCAGATGCAGAGAGAACATATGACAGGTCTCTTGAGTATTTTATTGAAGTATGGACCAAAAAGTTAGGAAAATAGTTTGTTAAAGAATATTTTTTCTTGCAACCTTTAAAATTTCTATAAAAGTACAGTCAAAATTGAATTTGCAATAAATTTTAGGGATTGATATACTCTACATAATTTGAAGAGGAGGAAAAAAATGAAAAAAGAAGCACTTGATGGAGAAATAGAATATTTAGTTTTTGATAAACTTCCAAAACATGATTCAACCTGGGGACTTTGTACAGGATTTGATGGTAATATTTATATTGCTGCATGTGGTGAATGTACTGGTGGCTTAAGTGTTTTCATTTTAAGATATTTACCAGATAAAGAAAAACTTGAATATTTAATAGAGGTTGGACCTGAACTTGGAGAACCACCTGATAATGGACATGCTACACAATCAAAAATTCATTATTGTTTAATTCCTGGAAGTGATGGTTTACTATACTGTTCAACTCATGCAAGTGGACCACCAATAAATCATCCTTACTGGAGACCATGGAATACATGGGATGATGAGAATGTAAGATTTCCTGGTGCTTTTATTTTTACCTATGATCCAGTTAAAAATAAAATAAACAATTTTGGAATAGGGCCAAAAAGAGAAGGGAGCAGATGTCTTGCGTATGATGAGAAAAGAAAGAAATTATATGGTATAACCTGGCCAAGAAATCATGTTTATGTTTATTATCTTGAATCACAAAAATATATTGATCTTGGAAGGATAGGAGATATTAACCCGCAGGCAATATTTCTTGATAAATATGGGAATGCCTATACAACAGATGATTATGGTTTTATTTTAAAAATTGATGCAGAAACAAATGAAATAAAAAAATTGAATGTGAGATGTCCATTTGAAAATTATAGATATGGCTGGCACAATGTTACTTATGATGTAGTTCCATCTCTTGATTGGGAATGGTTTTATGGAACTGACTGGGGTTATGAATCACATATATGGAGATTTACACCTTATAGAGAAAAGCCAATTATGGAAGATTTGGGGAGAGCCTGGGGACCACCAGATTTTAAAACAGATAGACATCTTGAAGGTTGGCAGGTAAGAGGGCTTGTTTTTGGTAGTGATAAAAAACTTTATTTTACAATGAGACGCGGCTGGGAAGAACCATATGATACTCATCTTTTAAGAATGAATACAGAAACAGGAGAAAGAGAAGTTGTCTGTTCTTTATCTTTTGGAGAGCATAGACCGCGTGCAATTGCGAGTGCAACATTTGATTTTTATGGGAATTTATATTTTGCTGAAGCAGGTAATTTTCCAACAGGTATGTATATCTATAGACCTAAATATGTGAATAAAAACAAAAAACTTTTTTCATGGAAAGATATAAAACAATGGGGGTAAAAATGAGAGATTTAGAAAAAGAACTTGAAAAAAGAAAATGGCCTGAAAAACCTCAATTTGGGATTGGCAAAAATTACAATGTTTATGTTTCTTATGGAAGAGTAGAAAATAGAAGTTTACGACTTTTCCAATCACTTTCAGAACCAATTCCTCCTGGAGAATGTGCAATAACTTCTCTTTGTAAAGGTAAAGGAAGAAAAATTTATGGAGCAACAAGTGGAAATAAAAGCCATCTTTTTTACTATAGTTTTTCTCCTGAAGGAGATGGTGTATGTGATATTGGAATAATTGAAGGAGCAAAGGCAGTAAAAAATTCATTATGTGTTGATAAGAATGGTAACATATGGGGAGGAGTAAGTGATGGAGAAAAAGGATATATATTTTTCTATGATACATCAGAAGATTATATGCGTGAAACATGGACACATTGTGGTGAGATAAAAGTGGTCTTAGAACCTATTCCGAAAGAGTTTATTGTTTATCTTATATGTAATGAAGAGAGAGATTTGCTGTATGGTTTAACTAATGAAGGAACATTTTTTATTTATGATATTTCTAAAAATGAAGTTATAAATAAATGGCAGATAGATAAAAATAAACTCTTTTCTCCTGTTATTGTAAAAGATGGTAAAGGGGATGTATATTTATTTGGAGCATTTGGTCAGATATTGAAATATTCAATTTCAGAAGAGAGAATTATTCCTACAGACATTTATGTTCCTTTTTTAAAAGGGCGTGCTTTTTATGATCGTGTATCATCTGTCTGCTTTAATAAATATGATGGATTTATATATGGTGGAACGAATGTAGATGGTATATTTTTTTCATTTAATCCTGAAACAAATTTTGTAAGAATGATAGGTAAAATTACTCCTGAAAAAGATATACCATGTTTGACAGTTGGGAAAGATGGGACTGTTTACGGAATAAGTGGAGAGAAAGATGGAATGGCGCACTTATTTTCATATAATATTGATACATACTCACTGACAGATTTAGGTCTTCTATACACAACAATTGAAATTCCCTGGCATGGGTATGAATTTTCTTCTGCCTGCACAGGAGATTTTGGAGAGATATACCTTGGAGAAAGTGATAGAATAAGCCATCTTTTTATATATTTCCCACCAATTCCAGAAAAGAAAAATATTTAATTGCTTATAAATATAGATAATGGTAAAATTATAATTGAAATGTATACTGTATTTGCAAGGAAATACCGTCCTCAATCTTTTGAAGGAGTTTGTGGACAGAAAGAAGTAGTTGAAGTTTTAAAAAGGTCAATCCAATTAAAAAAAGTTGCTCACGCTTATCTTTTTGCAGGTCCAAGAGGAACTGGTAAGACAACAATTGCAAGAATATTTGCTAAATGTTTAAATTGTGTTGAAGGTCCTACTCAAAATCCCTGTAATAAATGTGATAATTGTATAGAAATAACAAATAGTTCTTCTCTTGATGTTCTTGAAATTGATGGTGCTTCAAATAGGGGAATAGATGAGATAAGAAATGTTAGAGAAAATGTAAATCTTTTACCTGCAAAGTCAAGATTTAAAATTTATATAATTGATGAGGTTCATATGTTAACAACAGAAGCATTTAATGCTTTACTGAAAACACTTGAAGAGCCCCCTCCTTATATAAAATTTTTCTTTGCAACGACTGCACCTGAAAAAATTCCACTAACAATAATATCAAGGTGTCAGAGATTTAATTTAAAACCGTTAAAAATTGAAGATGTTAAAAATAAAATTCTTGAAATATGTGAGAAAGAAAAAATTGAAATAGAGGAGAAAGCAATAGAAGAAATTTATGATTTTTGTGAAGGTTCATTGAGAGATGCGATAAGTTTACTTGAACAACTTTCAATTTTTTCTGATCAAAAAATAAAATATGAAGATGTTATATATTTACTTGGATTACCAGAGGAAGAAAGTATAGAGATACTACTTGAAAATATACTCAATAAGGATTACATAAAAAGTTTAGAAAATTTCCATAAACTTATTTCTCAAGGGAAAGACCCTGTATTGATTCTTGAAGGAATGATAAAAAAGGTAAAGGATATTGTTATTTCTAAAATTGATATTGAAAAATTAAAAATAGATGACCCCCTTGTAAGAGATTTTGATAATTTAAAAATTGAAAAAATTTTTGAAGGGATTGAATATATTGTTGAATTTAAAGGAAAATTACGAAGAGAAAGAGAACCAGTTTTGTTGACTGAAATTCTTATTTTAAAGTTAATTCAATTATGGGGAAAAGAGAAGATAGAAGAGAGAAGGGAGGAAGAAAATAAGGGATTTAGGGAAAAAGTGGAAGTAAAGGAAAAAGAAGATAAGATTGAAAAGATAGAGGAAAAATCTGGAACAATTTTTGATTTTAGAGATGAAAGAGAAGCGGAAGAAAAACAAAAAAATGAAGAGCAAGAAGGAGAAGGTAAAAGAGAATATAAAGAACTAAATTGGGAGGAGATTTTAAAACAAGTTAAAATTTTTAAACCAACACTTGAAGCAGCATTAAGAGAAGGTAAACTTGAAAAGATAGAAGGTGAAAATATTTATATATTATTTGAAAGTAAATACAGTTTTCATAAATCAATAGTGGAAAAACTGTCTAATAAAATAAAAATAGAGAAAATAATTTTTGATTTTACTGGGAAAAATTATAAAATAATACCAATTTTAAAGGGAAATACGCGATCATTTATTGAAAATCCTGATGTAAAAAAGATAATAGAATTTTTTAATGGAGAGATAATACAAGTGGAGGAATAAAATGGGAATATTTGATAATTTAAAGCAGATTGCTCAGTTAAAACAACAGGCATCTCAATTCCAGAAACATCTTGAATCAAAAATTGTTGAAGTAACATCTTCAAATAATGAAATAAAACTAAAAATAAATGGAAAAATGGATATTCTTGATATTGAAATTTCTGAAAATTTATTAAAGCCTGAAAATAAATCTTATCTTGAGAAACTTATTAAGAAAACATTTAATGAGGCAAAAAGTAAAGTAGAAAAAATAATAGCAACTGAAGTTAAATCACAGATGGGTTTTCCATTTTAAATATGGGTTTATATCCTGAAATAATTGAAAAACTAATAGAAAAATTAAAAAAATTACCTGGGATTGGTCCTAAAAGTGCTGAGAGAATTGTTTATTATTTGATTCATTGTTCTGAGGATGAAGTTGTATCTCTTGGAGAAACTCTTGTATTCCTTAAAAGACAGGTTAAACTATGTAAAAAATGTTTTAATTTTACAGAAAAAGATTTATGTAATATATGTCTTGATGAAAAAAGAAAAAACATTATATGTGTTGTAGAAGAAGTGAAGGACTTAATTTCTATTGAAAAAACAAACTTTAAAGGCAGATATCATGTTTTATGGGGAAGAATTTCAATGCTTGATAATACGTCTCCTGAACAATTAAAAATTCTACAACTTATAGAAAGAATAAAAGATGAAAAAATAGAAGAAATTATAATAGCAACAAATCCAACAATAGAAGGGGAAAATACAGCGGCCTATATTTCAGAAATATTAAAAAAAATCGGGATTAAACACTCCAGATTAGCAATTGGACTGCCAGTTGGAAGTGAACTTGAATATATAGATAGTCAGACATTAAAAAAAGCAATTGAAGGGAGGAAGGAATTATAAGGATTTTCTTTGATATAACATACATAATTTTTTCATTTATCGGAAAATACTTCCCTGAAAAAATATGTTATTTTATCGCATATTTTCTCACCAACTTAAGATATTTTTTTACCCCTTCTTTAAGAAGGATAATGAAAAAAAACCTTAAGATAATATTAGAATATAAAGAAAAAAGGGATTTGACTGAAAAAGAGTTGGATAAATATGTAAAAGAAGTTTACATTAATTTTGGTAGATATATGACCGAATTTTTTACAATCCCAAAACTTACTTATGAAAAGGTCAAAAAAAAAGTAATTGTAGAAAATATTGAAATACTTGATTTGGCACTGAAGAAAGGTAAAGGAGTTATTGCTTTAACTGCACATATTGGTAATTGGGAACTTGCTGGAGTTATTACTTCAATACTGGGTTATAGAATAAGTGCAATTGTAATACCATATATGACACCAAAAATAACTGAAATATACAGAAGAATAAGAGAAAGAAAAAAAGTTGAAATAATATTTACTGGCTCAAATCCTAAGGATTTTATTAGATTTAAAAGAGAAAATAAGATTCTTGCAATATTAGGAGACAGAGTTTTTACTGAAAAAGGAGTTATTGTTGATTTTATGGGTAAAAAGGCAATATTTCCAAGAGGCCCTTCTACACTTGCTATAAAACTCAAAACAGAATTTATTACTGGTTTTTTGGTAAGGGAGAATGATAAATATAAACTTTTTTTTGAAAAAATAGATTATCCTCCAGAAAATTTAAATGAAGAAGAGAAAATAGATTTTTTATTATCCCAGAGTGTAAAAAAAATAGAAAAAGTGATATTAAAATATCCAACACAGTGGTTAAGTTTTCAGGATATATGGGTTGAGTAAAATGAAAAAAAATAAAAAATATAGTTTTAAAGATCTTCTCACAATTATGGGAAAAATTAGAGAAAAATGTCCATGGGATAAAAAACAGACAAATGAAAGTATTTTGAAATATTTAAAAGAAGAAACAGAGGAATTTGTGAGAGAAGTAAAGAAAAAAGATTATAATGGAATGAAAGAAGAACTTGGTGATATACTATGGCAGGTTATATTTCATTCACATATTTTAAAAGAAAAAAATATATTTACAATTGATGATGTTATTGATACTCTTTGTAAGAAAATGATTAAAAGACATCCACATGTTTTTGGGAATAAGAAAATAAAAGATGAAAGAGAAGTAATTGTCAATTGGGAAAAAATAAAAAAAGCAGAAAAAGAAAACCTTTGACTATCAACAATCCCCAGCGGCCACCTCGTAGGTGGGAGAGGGTTAGTATCTTCGGTCGCCTTCAAAAAGAATTAATTTATATGTAAATTCTTTTGTTTCAAGAGGTGATAAATTTAATGAAAACTTTACACTGTTTAGATCGTACTTCTCCCATTGAATATTTTTATCAATATCTATTTTCCAATACTGATGAGGAAAGTTCCTTTTTATTTCAACTTTTACAGGTAAATTTTTATAATTAATAACCTTAATTTTATATGTCTTTTCTTCTTCCCATCCAGAGATATTTCCATCTTTATTGAACATATAATTTTTTGTTTTTGTATCAATTGATTTAACATCGACTTTTATTTCTTTACTCTCTCCAAGGTTAAGTTCTATTTTTTCTCCTATTGGAATATATCTTGTCTTATCCGAACCAATGTAAGATAAATTTTCTTCATTATTCACATACTTAAAAATCTTAATTAATCCATCAGGCAATGGTTCTTTACCAAGTTTATAATTCTGGTCATTTGCAAATTTTATAAATCTTCTTACCTTTTCTCCATATTTTTCCTCTTCATATTTGTAAAAAAACTCAATCGGTATATCTTTTTGAGAAAAAGATAATAACCTTTTTGACCATTTATCAGGTAAACTTTCTGTTCCTTCAATTGTATACAAAAAATATTCAGAGACCCCTTCTTTTATTATTTCCTTTTCTTTTGCTTCTGCTAAAACTGCTCTTGCTGCTTTAAACATTTCAACCTTTTCTTTATCAACCATTATTGGTGGAAGATATCCAGGTTTCCCATAAGGAGGGAATTTCTGAGCGAGAATTCTTATTTGTTCAAGTAAATTTATTTTTCCAACAACAAGACGAACAGAAGCATTTTCATAATCCTCTCCACTTCTATTTATAACTTTTACATATCCTTTAAGTTCCATACTTTTTTCATCATTAGAAACAGTCCCTATATAAAATGCTTCCCAGGAAATTCCTGATGTAAAATATGAAATTTCAAATGGGACTTTTCTTGAAATTTTTGAATCAATTTTCCATATGCCAAGTTCATTAACTCTTGGTGGAAAAATTAATTGAGAGATATTGATTTGAGTTATCTCCTGTTTTGGTAATAATTCAAGAGAGGTTGGGTCAATTAAAGTATTTGCCCAGGAAAACTGTAAACTATTTTCTCCTCTTTTTAAAGTTAAAATTCTCTCATCTCTTACAAGTGTTAAATCTGCAGAGTTATAAATTGTTAGTTGAACTTTATCCCTTGAAGGTAAAGTAACAATGTCAACTTTAGCAAAAATTATAAAAGTAGATAATATAAAAATTAATAATATCTTTTTTTTCATTTCAGATTCCTCCTATGATAATGAAATTCAACTATCTCTTTACTTTTTGGTTTTAATTCAATTACAAATTTTATATTATTTGCATCAATCTTTTCATATTTATGAGTGCTTTCTTCCATATCCCATTCATTTGGTATATATTCAAGGATTTCAAGTTTAGCATTTTTATCTCTAAAGTTTTCAATCTCTATTCTCATAATTTCATCAGTATCATAAAGAACTATACCCCCAGAATTATTCCTTCTTACATTTATTCTTGTTTCTTTCATCTTTTTCTTTTTTACTACTATATCTCTACTATCTCCAAAGTAAAGACGGGCATTTTCGCCAACCTGTACATATTTTAAATTGTCCTCTCCAAGAAAAATTGAACTGTCTGTTTTATCTGTCTGAAATATTCTTGTTTTACCCGGGATTAATGGGGATTCTCCAAGACCGTTTTCTTTTTTATTTTTTATCTCTATATAAACAGGAATACCAACATTTTCCTTTGATGTTTCTGGATCCCATATCATTTTTGAACTATCAAAAACAAAAACTTTTTCAAATTTTATTCCATCTTTTTGATAGATTAATATCTGCTTTGTCTCTTCATTTTTTGTTGAAGTTTCAATTGTTCTTCCAAATTCAGGTAAAATAACTCCTTTTTCAAAGTCCTCCCCTGAAAAGTTTCTTATTATGAGAAAGACAGAAAAATTTATACTCTCTTCATTCTTATCCACAACTATTTTATAAGTATATAGACAATCTATATTTGAAAGTAAATATGATATTCTTATTTTTTCTTCTCCACCTTCTGGACTAAAAATCTCCCAAATTAAAGAATTTCCCTCAGGAGGATAACTTAAATTTAAAAGTTTCAATTTGTTTTTATTTGTAAGAAAAGTAAGAGTTATTGAATCCTGGTCAATATTTACTCCTTTCCAGGAAAAGTCAACTTGATTTACTCCCTTCTGTAAAGTTATTATCCTTTCTTCTTCAACAAAAGCAGTAAATGGAGCATCAAATCTTATATATGAAATTTCTCTATCAGGAAGAGCAACAAGTTTTGTCCTTGAATAGATTAAAATACAAGGTAAAAACAAAAATAAAAAAAACTTTTTCATTTTTTTCTCCTTTAAAATCTTGTTATGACTGTGTACTTTACTGTTTCTTCACTATTTCCTTTAACTTTTAAGGGGAATTTTATGGTAAAAGCATCAACTTTTTCATAATCATGTGTTTTTTCAATTATCTCCCAATTACTGTATAAATGTTCAATAACATCAACAACGATATCTTCTTTCTTATAATTCTTAATTTTAATTTCATATGTATCCTTATAAACCTGCTGACTTATTCTTTCATGGTTTAAAACCTTTCTTTCGCCTTTAATATCAAATGCATTACCAAGAGAAAGTTTAATTTTTTCACCAATAGGAGTATGGTTAATTCTATTTTCACCTATAAAGATGGTTCCGTCCTTTTCATTCTTAAAGATTTTCATTTTTCCAGCAGGCAAAACTTCCTTTTCATTTTTAAATTCAATAATAACTTCTACCTTTTCATTAAATTTTAAATTCCTCCAGTTGTCATAATGATAGTATCTTGTAATTGCTCCATCATAAACATATTTTTTCTCAATATTTATATTATTTCTTGTTATAAAATTGATCTGTTTTACCTCTTCATCTTTAATATCTGTTTTTCCTATAAATGTATATCTATGGTATTCAAAAATTGGAGTTTCTTCGAAAGATGGGATTTCCATTTCAGCACCTCTTAAAGCAGCAACACCAACTTCAGCCATTTTTCTTGCATCATATTCAACAAGTTTTCTAACCTCTCCTGCAATAAGTTCTAAATCTACATTTTCATAGTCAATTCCTGTTTTATTATCTACTGTGATATAACCAACAAGATTTAGATTATTTTTTTCTTCATCATACTCACCAATATAATCTGCTTTCCAGTTTATATTTAAAGTTATGTATTTAAGAAGGACTCTATAAATATCCTTTTTATCGCTTTGGACAATAAATTTTAACTGTGGTTTATATATAAATATTCCAGTTTTAGCCATACTTACTTCTTTTAAATTTTCTTTATTTATAACGACTATTTTATCTTTTGTTTCTATTCCTACATTGCCCTGTTCATAAAATAGAAGAGTTCCTGTATAAAGTTGTCCATCCTTTGTTATAATATTGACATTTTCTCCAATATTTTTTGAGAATAATTTATCAGAAGTATAAACATCATAATTAAAACTTTGTTCAATGACCGAAAATTTGCCCAGAGATAAAGGTAAAACCTGAATACTGGAAGGTTCAATAAATTTTGGAATATCTGTAAATATAACTTCATTTTTCCCTTCCTTTAATTCAATAATTCTAATTTCATTACACACAGCAAAATTCTGATTATATATTATAAGTTTCACATCCTTTTTACTTTGAGCAAAAATTATTCCCGCTAAAGTCAAGAAAAAAAGGATTTTTTTCATTTTCCCCTCCTCCTTTTAAACCTATTTTATCACATAATTATTCCCTTTCAAATTTTTCCCCTTCAAAAATTTAGTTTAAATGTAAAAAATAAATTTTTCAAATTTTTTTCTCAGGATATATTTTTTATTATCTTACACAATAAACATTTTCAATTGTCACAACTTCCTGAAAAATTAATATGTATTTCTTAAGTATATATTATGTTGAAATATGTATTGACAAAAAAAATTATTGTTATAAAATGATACTTAAAAAGGAGAAGAATGAAAAAAATTAAAAGAATAATTTTTATAATTCCTCTATTTTTTCCTTCTTTTATTTTTTCCTATTCTATTGAAAAAGTAATATCTCGAGAGCATCCATTTTTTAATATTAAGTATGCATCATTTACAGTGGGAAAAGATGGAAAAATTTATTTTTTTAATCCCATTTCAGAAAGATGGGATGGTTTTATTTATAGAGTAAATAGAGATGGAAGTGATAAATCAGGTATAAATGTTGGATATGGAGGGAGTGTAAATGTAACTGCAAATTCTGAAGGGATTATAGCAGAGGCAAGTGCACATTTCAGACACAGTGTAACCATATATGACAAAAATTTTAAAAAATTGTATGAAATTAGCGATTTTTTAGTAAATGATACTGTCGGTTGGGATTCCCCTGGTCATATAGAAACAGGTGAAAGTGGAGATTTTTATGCACTTGACCAGAATAGAGATAGAATTTTAAGAATAAGTCCAAAGGGGAAAATTGAGAAGATTTATAAAATACCTAAGATAGAAAAAACAAAATGTTATGATTTTAGAGTTTGTGAAAATAAACAAAGTTTTTATCTTTTATATTGGGGAAGACCTTTAATCTGTATAGATTTTAATGGTATTAAGAAATGGGAATATAATGTAAGTAGAAATTTTGATGTAGATGAAGGAGGAAATTTATATTTTATAGATCCACAGAGTGACATAGTAAATATTGTAAACTATGAAGGTAATCTTGTTGGAAAAATTAAATTGGAAATAGAAAAAACTCAGAAGCCACTTAATAAATATCCTATAAATGGTTTAAGAATTTATAAAAAAGAAATTTTTTTAAAAAGGGATTCAGAGATAGATTTTTTTGAAATTTATAGTTTAACTAATGGAGAATTTGTAAAGAATGTAGAAATTGCCTATGAAAAAATTAAAGTAGGGTTTCCATCACTTATTTGGAAAATTGGCGAACAGGTACCTTTAAAGATTGATTTTATTTCAAAAAGTGAAAATAAAATTGATTCTCCACTTTTTCATATTTATATAAAACCAATTGAATTCTATAAATTTATAGAATTAAGAAAGAATGAGAAAAACGAGGTCTATATTCCAAAAATTAATCCTGGTATTTATTTTCTTTTCATTTCAAGTGACTTAAATCCTGAGTATCAAAATTGTTTTGAATATACTATTTTTACTCCAATTTTAATTAAAGAAAATAATTCCAAAGGAATTATTCTGCTCAATTCACCCTCAAATAGAATTTTTTATGGAAGGGGTGAGCCAATTAATTTTTATATAAAAGTTGGTGGCAACAAAAACTTAAAATCATTAAAATTGAAACTATATAAAATTGAGGATCAGATAGAATCAAATTTAATTTATGAAGAAGAAGTTTTTTTAAGTAATGGGGTATTTCAAATACCAGGAGAGATTACAGAAATTTTACAACAAGGTGTCTATCTTTTAAAAACAGAAGAATCCGGATATACAAATATAGGTCAAATAATAGTTATTGGTGATAATAACATTAAAAAAGATGATGAATTTAAAATTGTTAATTATGGAGATTATGGACTAACATTTCCGCGTAAAGGAAATATAAATTTTGTTTTTCTTGCACCGCAAAAGATTTTAAACCATATAGAAAAAAGTAAAAAACTTGGGATAAATTTATTTGTTGATAGATTAGGATATCCTGTTAATTTTTATGCTTTAAAATGGGAACCAGGATGGGGCGAAACCGGTATTTTTGATGAGATAAAGAAAATAATGAAAGAAGAAAATTTTAATTTGGAAGAAGAAACAGAATTATTATCTCCTTTCTTACAAGTTCTTTCAGCATACAGTGCTTTTGGGATAAAACAAATGAATATTTTACTTGGTAATGATGCTGGACTTCCTCTTGGAACTGGCTTTGATAATAGGAAACCAGAAGAATTATTGAAAGTTATAGAGGAACAGACAAAAATTTTCAGTTCATTTTCTTCATTTAGAGGTTGGATATGGGCTTCAAATTGGTGGATATTTTATGATAGAGGAGCAAATGTTTTAAAAGAATCCAATGAAAAAGAAAAATATTTACAAGCGCTTAAAGAACTCAATGAAAAAGGTAAATGGGATTCAATTTTAGAAAAAGCAGCAATGATGCGGCTTGGATATGGTGTTGATGCAATAAAAATTTTTAATGAAAAACTGGAAGAAATAACTTATAGATTAAAGACAGCAGTTGCCTGTCCATTCAGAAATGTAGAATCATATCCACCAGTGACAATGGCTGAAGTTGATGAATGTGATTTACAGGCACAATGGGAACAAATCCCCCCACCATATTATGCACCATTTAATGTTGATTTTTATAAAAGACCGAATAAAAAAGATATAGCACATCCAGAAATATGGAATGACTCTGGTACTGGTGAACAAATTATTCCCACACTTTTTTCATTAATTATGAGAGGAGGAGAAAGTGTAGGGAATAGTGGATACCCTTTACCCTGGGGTAATTTAAAGAGAGATAAAAGGAGTTCTTATTATGGAACATTAAGTATATACAGATTTATTTATAACTTTATGAAAGAATACGGTCCATGGCTTACTAAATTAAGAAATTATGATAAAGTTGCAATACTTGCTGATGGAAGGATGTATAAAATAGACGATTGGGGACATTTTATGGGAGTTCACTTTGCAAGAGTTTTTGAAGGATATTTAACATGTCTATTTGCACATAGACCAGCCACAATAATTTTTTCTGAAGATGTCAAGAGAGATACATTTAAGAATTATAAAGTAATTTTAATAATTGATCAAAGAGTTGAATTTGAAGAAAATGTTTTAAATGCTTTAAAAGAGGCACAAAAATCAGGGGTAAAAATTTATTATGATGAAACATGTAATAAAGAGATCGTTAAAGAATTTTTACCACTGGGTATTGGTTTTAACAAAATTGAAAAAGACCATTCTTTACATTCGGATGACCACGCTTATTGGAGGGTAAAAAATTACATTTTTGATAACCTTTCATATTTAAAAAGAATTTTTGAAGATTTAGAAAATGAAGCAGAAATTGAAGAACCTGAAGTTTTTATAACAGAGAAAATTGGAGAAAAAGAGAAATATATATTTGTTGTAAATTTGAAAAATTCAGATATAGGTCCGGAATTTCTATGGAGAACAACTATTAATGTAGCAACAACTTTACCTTTAAAAATTCCTTTGAAATTTAGAAATCTCAATAATTACTTTATTTATGACATTACAGAATTAGAAGAAATTAAACCAAATGGAGAAGGGAAATTTGAATGTGATTTAAGTAATTTACCTTTTAGAATATATGCTTTATTACCCCAAAAAATAAAGAATATTGAAATTTTATATCCAAATTCGGTATCAAAAGGTTCAAAACTTAATATTAGGGTTAGAATTCTTGATGAAAAAAATAATCCAGTAAGAGCAATAATTCCATTAAAAGTTACTTTATATGATGAAAAAAATAAAAAAATATTTGAAGATTATTCTTATGTTGATTTTCGTGGGAAAAACCTTGAAATTGTTATTCCTTTTAATCTTAATTCTCAAAAAATAAATTTATCAGCGACAGAACTTATATCAGGAAAGAAATGTAATATTGATATAAATCTTCTTCCTTTTCAA
Source organism: Candidatus Omnitrophota bacterium (assembly GCA_023818645.1). Taxonomy (GTDB): domain Bacteria; phylum Ratteibacteria; class UBA8468; order B48-G9; family JAFGKM01; genus JAMWDI01. The sequence goes on from JAMWCJ010000013.1 coordinate 26,686, forward strand.
GAGAATTTTTCCTTATTTAAAAAGATATCTATACTGACAAAAAAACCAGATACTATGAAAAAAGAAGGAATAAGTGACAAAGAATTTATGTGTTGTAGAGAAAAATTTGGACCAAAAATTAATAACTTTACTTTTAATTTAGAAAAATCAAAAATTTTAGTAACAACTACAAACTGGGACAAAAACTTATACTGTTTAGATTTAAATAATGGAAAAATCTTATGGAATAAAAAAATTGGACATCATTTTGCAGTTTCTCCTAAAAATTTTGGAGAAAACTTTATAGTAGAAGGATTTGATTATTATTCGTCTGAAGGATATCATCTTTATCTTTTAGAACAGAATAAAGGTGAAATAATAAAGAAGTTTGCTTTTTATGGTATTCCACAGCGTCTATGCCATAGATTTGTTCCTGGTATTATAAGAGATAGTTTTGACCAATGGGATATAGACGAAAAAGGACAATATATTGCTTTATCTGGGAACTTTGGGATAGTTGTTTGGGATAAAGAAGAGAATCTGGTTTGGAGAAAAGATTGGTGGCAAGATGGCAGATATGAGGGATATCTTTCTTTTAATGGAGAATTTTTAATTGTTGGTGAAAGAAATAAGTTATATAGTGTAGATATAAAAAATAAAAAAGTTGTATGGGAGAAAGAATTAATACCATCAGGTTTAATTAAAGAAATTAAATCAAATAAAGATATCATCACAGTATACTCAGAAACAGATAAAGGAGGAATAATTTTTGTATTCAACAAAAGAGGAGACATGATAACAAAATTTTATTCTGATATTGAAGAAATAATTATCTCTCCTGATAACATATGGATAGCAGGTGTAAAAGATAATCAATTGAAATTGTTTAAGTTAAGTGAAGGATTTAAACGGAGTTTTTCTGGAGATGAAATATTGGAGAATATTTCTTTTGCTCCTGACTCTAAAAAATTAATTGTATCCAGTATTTTAGGGACTTTTTATATAATTGATATAAATGGTAATAAAATATTTGAAAAAGATATAGGGGAGAGAAATATAGGGAAGTGGATAAATGATAATGTATGTATAATAGGAACTTGGATGGGGAAATTATATAAACTTGTAGATAATAAAAATTTATTATTAATAACAAAACTTTTCACAGATAAAGAAACCAAAAGAGTAAATTTTGAAAAAGAAGAGATTCCTGTTATAAGATTGAATGACTGGGGTAATTCAGAAAAAGTGTCGTTTTCTATAAAGGATAATGTTTTTAATAAAGGAAATGTTAGGATTTATTTTGCTGGTAAGCCATCTTTAACAGCAACAAGAGAAGATTATGCTGAAATAAAAAATTTAGAAAAAATGATAGATGGGGACCCTCACCCACCAGAATCTCCTTATCTCCCTTGGACATTTATTAACTGGATGGCAGAAACTATACCTTTTGGATACCTTGTTTTTGATGGTTTTAATACATCATACAAAATAAAAGGAATAACAATTTTTGAAGACCCAGAACATCCAGAATTTTGGTTAAAAGACGCAAGTTTTGAGTATTGGAATGAAGAAAATAATAGATGGGTCTTTGTTGATTATCTTGTTTCAAATACACCCATTCATACACATTTGTTTAAAAAACCTGTTATCTCTTCAAGATTTAGAATAGTTATGCCTTCTAATTTTTATTCAAATTTAAAATTTGGTGAGATATGTTTCCATGGTGAAGCAATTTCTTGTTCTCATCCAGATGTGATGATGAAAAAAGAGATAGTCACACTTTTTGATGAAAACGATATAAATTTCTGGAGAGAGCATTTTTATCCACAGAATTTAATTGATATCGGTTTTCAAGGGCCTATTAGTGGACAAAAATATCTTATTGTTAAAAAGGGATTACAAGGTCCTATCTGGCGACCTCCTTTTGGACATGCAATAAGAAACTGGAATTTTGAAATAGTTGAAAATCCTAAAGATGGTCAATACAGATATTTACAATTCTACTGGAAAAAATTAAATCCAGATACTAAAAATTTTACTTTAATTTTTAATGGATTTGCCTTCTATGTAGGAGAATATAAAGGACCGAGTTGGTATAAAGCAATGAAGATTGCAGATGAAATTCCTTCTGAGTGGAAATTGGAGAGAATAGATTTATGGGATTTCCTTAAAAAAGAGATAAAAATTACAACAATTTCTTTTATTACAGATGGTGAAATTGCTATTGATAAAATGGTTCTTGCAAAAGGGAAGAGAGACCTTGATGAATTGAAATGAAAATATAAGTAAAAAAGGAGGAAAATGGAAAGAAAAATTGTAAAAATTGGGAAATCTGAGATAGAAATTTTGTATAATAATAAATTTTTTATAGGTATTGGAAATGTTATGATAGATGGGATTAAAGTTCGTTCTGGAAATTTACCAGTTATTTTTTATACGCAGACCTTTACAGGTTATGAACTTGCAAAAGTTGAGTATCTTGGAATTGAAGAAAAGGGGAATACAATTATTATTTCTTTAAAACCTTTTTTCAAACCATTACAAGTTAAATTGATGAAAGACCATAGTTTAGACCCTATACATGATACATCCGACTGGAATAATGAAAATTTAATTAATGGAGAAAGTTTGTTTAAGATAATTTTGGGACCAACAAAAGATGAATTTGAAGGATATATATTTGAAGGTTTCTCTTATTGTTATGAATATAAAAGTAAATTTATTCCTCTATTCTATATATTAGACAAAGCAAGTTGGGAAATAGATGGAGATATAGAAGGAGTAACAGTAATTTCACAATCTTCTTGTTCAACTCCAATGATAACATTTAAAAAAGATACGGAATGGACAACAGAAGGAATTATTTTTTTTGAAGATAAAGCATCTCTTTATAATAATGTAATGACTCATAATTTACCAAGATGGGCATCTCATCAAGCATTTGATTTTCAATTTAAAAAGAATATTACTTTGATTGGAGTATTTGAATACGTTCAACTTATCAGAAGTTTAATTAAAAGGGAGAAAAATAAAAAAGAACTTAAAGTATTTGATAAATATATATTTGACCAGACATATGAAATTAAGACATCTTCTAAAAAAATAATGATAAATAAAAAGTTTAAAACTTTTACAGAACAAAAAAATTTATGGACATGGATTCTTGACGAAGTCCATGAAAGAGCGAGAAAAGAATTTGGATTAAAAGAAGAGCCTTTAATTCCAAGATTATCTCATAATTTTTGGGATAATTTTACTATTGATGACTATAAAAAAGATTTAATACCAGCAGCATATAACCTTGGTTTTAAAGCAATCTTTGTGGATAATTTATTTAAATCGGCAATGACAGAAGGTTGTCCTCATTATGAATTCCACTGGAATATGTGTTGTGCACATGAATTTGAACCAGCACCGAAACTTGGTGGGATAAAAAAACTCAAACTATTTATAGATGATTGTAAAAAACTTGGTATTAAAGTTTATGCCTGGAATAATTGTACCCAATCCCTTTCCAGTCCATTGAATAGATTGGAGAGAGATGAAAGAAACTGGTTTATAAAAATGGAAGATACAAGAACAAAGTATGGTGGTGCTTATTCAACAGTAATGAGTTTTATGAATTTAAAAAATGAAGAAGTAAGAAATTACTGGGTAAGTTCGCTTAAAAAGGTAAAAGATATAACAGGCCTTGATGCATATCTTATTGACAGTTTTTATAATGCTGAGTTTATGCCAGTTAATTATTCTGGTTTATCACCAAAAACTCAATGGAAGGAACTTTTAATGGCGATGAAAGAACTTCAGGATTATGGAATAAGTTTTCTAATTGAATCTTTTGGCCCTTTTGGTTCGCCTCAACATGGTTGTCCTAAAAGTTATGGTGAAAAAGAGAATATATTCACATGTTATAAGATGACAGTTGGTCTTGGATATACAACTATTCCATCAGGTACAAAAATGGAATTTAAAGAAGATGCAGATATTATCTATTATTTCTTTGCTCATATGGCATCTCCATCTTTTCCATTATTTTTAAATGGAAAGAGGATTGATTATATCTGGACAGAAAAACATAAAAATGCCTTAAGAGATTACAATGAAAATTATCCTTTTATGAAAAAAAGATTTTTACAGGGAGATGATAATGGAATAATCTGGCATGATTTAAAAAGTAATAAAATTATACTTTGGAATTTTAAATTAAGAGAAATAAAGATAGATGGCGAAATAACAGATTTAACAAAAAAAAGAAAATTAATAAAGAAATTAGGGAAAGTTAGAATTGAACCAAATCATACTTATTTGATAGTGGGTAAAAAGAAGATTTATGAATTAGAATAATAAAAAGGAAGGGGTAAGAATGAAAAATAAAATTTTAATTTTAGTAGTAATTTTTTGTTTTAAACTTCTATCTGAAAATTTAATAATTGAATTTCCTTTAAAAAGGACAAGTTATCAAACAAATGAATTAATTTATTTCACAGTTAATTCTAATGATAAAAATTTAATAGATGGATTAAAAATAAGAATTAAAGGAGATGACTTAAGTTCTATTGAATCTATTTTTTCGTCTAAAAGTTATTCCCCTGGTAGAAATATAAATACATCAACAGAACATTTTGTTATTAATGGATACTTATTGAGACCAGGGAATTATAAAATTGAAGTTGAAAAAAATGGTCAATTAACTGAAAAAGAGTTTACAATTTATTCTCACATTAGAAAAACAAGTTATAAGTTGATTGATTGGGGAAGTTTTGCAGATAAAGAAGAGTTAATAAATCTTGGTGAAAGAAATATGGGTTTTAATTTGATTCTTGCAAACAATTTAAGATATCCAAAAAATATCTCAAATGGAGAATTTATTTTAAAAGGTGGAGCAGATTTTATG
>JAMWCJ010000014.1 GCA_023818645.1 Candidatus Omnitrophota bacterium
AAGGCGCCAAGTCCTGCACGGCCCACTAAGTCTAACTGAATAACTAAAGCAAGGCACCAGAACAACATAGTATACAAATTCTAACCAGGACTTGAAGTGAGGCATGGTATGAAATTGCGACGAATAGGAGTAATTTCAATCTAAAATATTTTTAATCTTGGATTGACAATTTTACCATTTAATATTGCAAGACCTGTTTTCAATCCATAAGATGTCTCTATAGATTTAATTCCTTTATTTGCAAGTTGTAAGATATATTTTTCTGTTACATTACATAAAGCAAATGTTGAAGTTCTTGGGACTATACCCGGAATATTAGGTACGCAATAATGAATAATCCCTTCATATTTATAAATTGGTTGTTTATGTGTAGTTGGATGGCTTGTTTCAAAAACACCTCCTTCATCTATAGAAACATCAATCATTACTGTCCCCTCTTCAATATTTTTTAAATCTTCTTTTTTTACCAATATTGGAGGTCTTCTTCCAGGAATTAAAACTGCTCCAATAATTAAATCTGCCTTTTTTATAGAATTTTTTATATTTTTTTCATTTGAATAAAGTACTTTAACTCTTGGAAGATTCTTTTTAAGAAATTTTATTCTTGCTTCATTTATTTCAAGAATTGTAACTTCTGCTCCAATTGAATCGGCAATTTTGCCTGCATTATATCCAACAGTTCCTCCACCTAAAATTACAACTTTACCGCTTCTCACTCCTTCTACTCCTGATAAAAGAACTCCTTTTCCACCATACTCTTTTTCAAGATATTTCATTCCTTGTTGAATACTCAACTTTCCTGCAATTTCACTCATTGGTTTTAAAATTACAAAAACACTTTTTTCTTCAACAAGTTCGTAAGCAATACAGGTTACTTTCTTTTCAATAAGAGTTTCTGTCATCTCTTTATTTGAAGAAAAATGAAAAAATGTAAATAGAATCTGACTTTCTTGAAGTAAATTATATTCGGAAGGCAATGGCTCTTTAACCTTAACAATTAACTCTGAATTTTTAAAAATATAAGAATGGTCTTCAACTATTTCTGCACCACTTTTTTCATAGTCAATATCTTTTATCCCTGCACCAATACCAGCATTCTTTTCTATAATAACTTTATGACCATTTTTAACAAGTTTTTTGACTGTTTTAGGTAAAATCCCAACTCTATATTCTTCTTCTTTTATTTCCTTTGGTATACCTACAATCATTTTTGCATTCCTTTTATAATCTCAATTATTGAATCTGCCATATATTTCAAATCTTTTCCTTTAAAGTCATATAATGGTAAATGGGTAAATCTATGTAAAAAAACTTCTTCTGCATTAGGACAGGTCTCTTTTATTTTTTCTGTATCATATCCAAGTTGCTTCATGATTGAAAATCTGTATAATGGAGCAAAATGAGGTATTTGAGTTATCCCTTTTTGTACCATTTTTTCTTTAACTACCTGTATATCTCCATTCAATTTATTCGGGTCAACTTGAAATAGATATAAATGATGAGTCGATTTTATTTTTTTATCATCAAGTGGAGGAGTTATAATCCCTTCTATATTTTTAAATCTTTCATTTAAATATTCTGCTGCTTTTCTCCTTTTTTCAATTATTTTATTAATTCTCTTCATCTGTGAAAGAAGAGCAACTGCCTGAATTTCTGTTGCAGAATGATTCCCAGGAGCAAAATAATCGCCACGCCATTTTAATGCAACAACATCATAAAGCCAGAAAGGTATTGGGTTGGCAATATTAAATCCAACAAATCTTGCTTTTGGAAAATCCTTCCCTATATCTTCATTGGTTACAAGTATCCCTCCTTCACCAAGAGAAGTTATATTTTTAACTTCATGAAAACTGAAAGCACCAAAATGTCCAATAGTTCCAATCATCTTACCATCATAAATAGCACCAAATGCATGGGCAGCATCTTCAAGAACAACAATATCAAATTTTTTCGCAATATCCATTATTGCATCCATATCACAGGGATAACCACCAATATGAACTGGAACTATAACTTTTGTATTTTTAGTAACCTTTCTTGCAACATCTTCAGGGTCTATATTTAATGTTTTTGGGTCAATATCTGCAAGAACAACTTTTGCTCCAATAGATAGAGGATAGGAAATAGTAGCAATAAATGTAATTGCAGGTGCTATAACTTCATCTCCTGGTTTTAAACCAGCAAATTTATAAGCAATTTCAAATCCAGCAGTTGCATTTGTCAGAAAAACAGCATACTTACATTTTAAAAATTTTTTTACCTCTTCCTCAAGTTGAGTAACTTTCGCACCAAGAGTTAACTTTCCAGCAAGTTCCCCAATTTCAATCAATTTTTTAATCTCTTTCTCAACTTTTTTCAATTGTATTTTATATTTTTTGTCTTTCTGTTTTGAGGGCACAAGAAATCTTAAAATTTCCATTACATCCTGAAGTTTGATTTTTTCTCCTACTGCGCTCCATGCAATTCTCGCTGGTCCAGTATCATACCTAAAATCAGATGTCTTTTCTTTTTTCATATTTCCTCCTCTTTTTTACTTTTTTGTAAATAATATAATAAAAAAATTTAAATGTCAAGTTTTAAAAATTTACTCATTGACAAACAGGCACCACCAATTGCTCCTATTTCTTCTCCAAAATGAGATATCTCAAATTTGACAGGATAATTATAAACCATATTTGCTTTTATTTTTTCAAAAATCAAATCAAAAAAATCATTAAAAATTTGAAAATTCTTATCAAAAATTATCATTTCCGGATTAAATAAATTAATTAAATTACTTATAGAAACAGCAAATATTTCAAAAATTTCACTTATATTTTTTTTTATTTCAAGATCACCAGATTTATATTTTTCAAGCACTAAATTTATATTTAAAATTTCTCCTGTCTTTCTTTTGATATTATTTAAAATACCAGGAATACTTGCAATACTTTCGAGACATCCCTTTTTTCCACATTTACATATTTCATTTCTTCCAATAATTTTTATATGTCCAAACTCACCTGCAACACCACCTACTCCATGAATAACTTTATCATCGCTTATTACACCGCAACTAATTCCATCTCCATATTCAACAAAAATAAAATTTTTAAATTTCTTCCCTTTACCAAAAAATTTTTCACTTAAAACCTTTGCCTGTGAACTACCTATTACAAATGTTTCAATTGAAAGGTTCTCTTCTATATGTCGTTTGATATGAACATCTTTCCATTTGGGCATTATTGAAGAAAAAAGAGAAATCCCATTTTCTATATCTACAATCCCAGGGTCTACAAAACCAATACCATATATTTTATTTTTTTCTACTTTATTGATTAAATTACTTAAAACTTTAATAATCTCTCTCTGTAATTTTTCTTTTTCATCATTTAAGTTTATATTTAATTTCACCTTTTCTACAATACTACCATTAAAATTTAAAACTACTGAAATAATATTATAAGGAGTTAATTCACATCCAATAAAAAATTTACTATCAGGAATAATACTCAGTAAAGAACATGGTCTTCCGCTCTTTTGATTTTTTTCTCTTCCAACTTCTTTAATTATTCCTTCTTTTTTCAATTCTTTTACAATTTCTGTAATTGTAGCAAATCTTATATCAAGAAATTCATGCAGTTTTTTTCTTGAAATTCTGCCCTTTTCATAAATTACCTTTAAAATATTTATTTTATGAAGTATATATTTTGAACCCATATTTATATGTTAACATTTATTTAAAAGATTTAAAAGTTTATTTTATGATATAATTTTTCAAAAATGAAAGAAAAAATTGTGATTTTAAAATGCGATAATTATGATGAAAGTTTTATATATGAAAAGTTAAGCGAAGGGATTAAACTATTAAGTTTAAAAAAGACCCCAAACAAAATTCTTATAAAACCAAATATGCTTTCTCCAAGACAACCAGAAGAAGGAGTTACAACTCATCCTTCAATTTTATCTGCAATTATTGAAATTTTTAAAAACAAAAAAATTATTATAGGAGACAGTCCTGCCAATATATCAAAACCGATTGAAGAATACTGGATAAAATGTGGATATAAAAAAATAAGCGAAAAATATAAAGTTGAATTAAAAAAATTTGATATATCAATGCCTTTTGATATCAATGTTAACAATAAAACTTATAAAATACCTATCACTTCCTTAATTAATGATTATTTTATTTTAAATGTTCCAAAATTTAAAACCCATAATTTAACAACTCTTACAATTGGTATTAAAAATTTGTATGGATTAATACCTGGAGTAACAAAAACTATCTTACATAGTAAATTTGTATCACCTTATGATTTTTCACTTTTTCTTGTGGAGTTTTACAAAAAGATAGAAGATAAGATTTTTCTTACAGTTGTTGATGGAATAACTGGAATGGAAGGAGATGGTCCTTCTTCAGGGAAATTAAGAAATTTAGGACACATAATAATTGGCGAAAAGCCAATTTATGTTGATTATGTTTGTTGTAAACTCATTGGTGTCCAACCAGAAAAGATTGACTTTATTAAAATTTATATAGAAAAATATGGAATTGACAAATTTGAAATAATTGGGGATTTTGAACAAATAAAAGATTTTAAATTGCCATCTACAAGAAAGTATTTTTTTATTAGAAATAAATTTTTATCAAAATTGCTTTTACCAATTGCAAACTTTTTTAAAATACTACCAGTTATAAAAGAAGAAAATTGTAGAAAATGTTATGCCTGTTATAATATCTGTCCGGTAAAAGCAATTTCAAATGACTTGAAGTTTGACAGAAAAAAATGTATATTATGTTTATGTTGTTTTGAAGTTTGTTCGTATAAAGCGATTAGGTTGAAAAAAAGTTTAATTGCAAAAATTTTTACTTAAAAATGGAATACGAAAAAATTTTGCCAGAAATTATACAAAAAAACGATAAAAAAATTTTACTTTTAGTTCTTGATGGAGTTGGTGGACTACCCCATCCTGAAACTGGAAAAACAGAACTGGAAACAGCAAATATTCCAAATCTTGATTATTTTGCTAAAATTGGTTCATGTGGTCTTATAACACCAGTTCTTCCAGGAATAACCCCTGGAAGTGGTCCTGGACATATTGCTCTTTTTGGATATGATCCGATTGAAATTCAAATTGGCAGAGGAATTCTTGAATGTCTTGGAATAGGCCTTGAGGTTAAAAAAGGAGAAATTGCGATAAGAGGAAACTTCGCCACAATTGATGAAAAAAGAGTTGTAATAGATAGAAGAGCGGGAAGAATATCAACTGAGGAAAATAAAAAGATTGTTAAGTTAATAAGTGAAAATATAAAGGAAATAAAAGGTGTAAAATTTAAAATTCAGACAGTTAAAGAACATAGATGCGCAATTATTCTATCAGGTGAAAATTTATCAGAAAAAATAACTGAAAATGACCCTGGAAAAGAAGGGTTACCTTTAAAGAAAATTGAAGCAATTGAAGAAAAAGGGAAATTTACTGCAGAAGTTTTGAATGAATTTGAAGAAAAAGTAATATCCCTTTTGAAAAATTTAAATTCAAAAGCAAATTGTTTACTTTTAAGAGGTTTTTCAACATATCCTGATATACAATCATTTGAAGAGAGGTATAAATTAAAAGCATGCTGTATAGCAACTTATCCTATGTATAAAGGATTATCTAAACTTGTTGGAATGGATATAATTGATTGTGGAGAAACGATAGAAGAAGAAATAGAAACACTGAAAAAAGTTTATAATGATTATGATTTTTTCTTTATTCATATAAAAAAGACAGATAGTTTTGGCGAAGATGGAAATTTTGAAGGAAAAGTTAAAATACTTGAAGAGATAGATAGAAAAATTGAAACAATTAAAAATATAGATTTTGAAGCAATAGGAATCACTGGTGACCACTCTACTCCATCAAGATTAAAGAGCCATTCATGGCATCCTGTTCCATTTGTACTTGTTTCTCCAAACACTTTACCAGATGAGGTTCAAAGATTTACAGAAAGAGAATGTGCAAAGGGTATTTTAGGTAATGTTTATTCAAAAAATATTATATATCTTTTATTAGCATGCTCTTTGAAACTTGGGAAGTTTGGAGCATAAAATGTTTAAAGGTGGTGTCAAATTATTAGATTTTAAAAGTTTAAGTAAAGATGAAGAGATTAAAGATTTTAAAGAACCGGATAAGGTTGTAATTCCACTTTCCCAACATACAGGAGCACCAGCAAAACCAGTAGTAAAGAAAGGTGATTATGTTGTTAAAGGACAAGTTATTGGCGAAATAAATGGTTTCATAAGTTCTTATATACATTCTTCTATTTCAGGAAAAGTTGTTGATATTTTACCTTGGAATTTACCAACAAATAGGAAATCTTTAAGTATTGTTATTGAAAATGATGGTCAGAAAAAAGGTATTGAAAAAAATCAGAGGAACTGGTTAAATTTAGAAAGCAGTGAAATAATAAATATTGTGAGAGAATCTGGAATTGTTGGTCTTGGAGGTGCTGCTTTTCCAACCCATGTAAAGTTGACTATTCCTGAAGGAAAGAAGGCGGAATTTATAATAATCAATGGCTGTGAATGTGAACCCTTTTTAACATGTGATTATAGAGTCCTCAAAGAATATACAGATGAAGTTATTGAAGGAATTCAAATTATATGCAAAGCAACAAATGTTAAAAAAGTATTTATTGGTATTGAACATAACAAAATTGACCTCATTCCAATTCTCAATAATGCAATAAAAAATCTTAAAATATATCTTGAAATTGAAATAAAAATTCTTCCAGAAAAATATCCTCAAGGAAGCGAAAAACATCTTATTAAATCAATTTTAAATAGAGAAGTCCCATCTGGTGGATTACCAATTGATGTTGGATGTATAGTTTTTAATGTTCAAACAACTTTAGCAATTAAAAGGGCTGTCTGTGATGGAATGCCTCTAACGGAAAGGATTTTAACCTGTACAGGTCTTGTTGAAAAGCCCAACAATCTAAAAGTTAAAATTGGAACCTTAATTTCCGAAATTTTAAAATTTTGTGAAGGAAAGATAAATAGTGGTAGGAAGATAGTCATTGGTGGACCTATGATGGGAATTCAGATACCAAATCCAGATGTGCCAGTTATAAAAGGGACAACCGGTATTTTATTGCTTCCAGAAGAGGATATCCCTGAAAAAATTCAACCCTGTATAAGATGCGGAAAATGTCTTGAAGTTTGTCCGATGTTTCTTGCTCCGAGTGAAATAGGAAGATATGTAGAATTTGAAAGATTTGACAAATGTGAAAATTTAAATGTTTTTGACTGTATTGAATGTGGTTGCTGTAGTTATATATGCCCGGCAAAAAGACCACTTGTTGATTTTATAAAATATGCAAAATTTAAATTCAAGAAAAAATGAGTAATAAAATTTATTGTTCACCACATATACATAGTGCTGAAACAACTGGAAAAATTATGTTCTATGTAATTGTCTCACTAATTCCTGCAATCTTAGGAAGTATCTATTTCTTTGGATTTTATGTTCTTAAAGTTATACTTGTTTCAATAATTTCATGTGTTTTAAGTGAACTTTTATTTAAGATTTTAATGAAGAGAGAGATTAGAATATATGATGGAAGTGCTGTTATTACAGGAATACTCTTTGCATTTGTTCTTCCACCACGAATTCCTTTATGGATTGTTGCTATAGGTGGCTTTCTTGCAATCTTTCTTGTAAAAGAACTTTTTGGAGGTCTTGGATTTAATATTTTCAATCCTGCTTTAACAGCAAGAGCAATTTTACTTGCATCTTATCCAGTTGAAATGACAAAATTTACAAAACCATTTAACTACAATATTGATGCTATAACTTCTGCCACTCCTTTATTTATTATCAAAGAAAAAATAAATGAACAACTACCTTCTTTATGGCAAATGTTTATAGGAAATAGAAGTGGTTGTATTGGAGAAACAAGTGTTTTACTTTTACTTATAGGTGCAATATTTCTTTTATATAAAAGAGTTATAACATGGCATATCCCAATTTTATATATCTTAACAGTTGCAATTTTATCTTTATTTACAAAAGAAAATTTAGGATATCAAATAATGGGTGGTGGCATTGTTCTTGGAGCATTTTTTATGGCAACTGATTATGTTACCTCTCCTATCACAAAAAAGGGTAAAATAATATTTGGAATTGGATGTGGAATAATAACATTTTTAATTAGAAAAGTAGGTGGGTATCCGGAAGGAGTTTGTTATTCAATACTATTTATGAATACACTTGTTCCTTTGATAAATAGATATACATTACCAAAAAAATTTGGAGGTAAAAGATGAAGAAAAAAGATATTGTAATGGGGATTGTAGTTTTAACTTTTATCTCAGGACTTTCTGGATATTTACTTGCTCAAGTTTATAACAATACAAAACCAAAAATAGAAGAAGCAAAAAAACAGGAAGAAGAAAAATTAAACAAAGAAATATTCCCTGAAGGTGTAAAATTTGAAGAAAAGGAAATGAATAAAATTAAATATCTTTCTGTTTTAAATGAAAATAATGAAGAAATTGGTAAAATTTTTGAAGTAAAAACACTTGGTTATGGTGGATATATATATTTAAAAGTTGGAATTGATAAGGAAGACAAAATTAAGAAAATAAAAGTAAAACAACATAACGAAACTCCTGGACTTGGTTCAAAAATAACCCAAGATAATTTTTTAAACCAATTTATAGGAAAAACAAAAGATGAAATTTATCTAAAAAAAGATAAAATAGATGGGAAAATAGATGCAATTACAGGAGCAACTATATCTTCAAGGAGTATTGTTGAAGGTGTGAGAAAATTGCTTGAAAAAATAAGAGAGGGAGAAAAATGAAAATAACTGCTTTTTTAGGTAGTCCAAGGAAATATGGCAATACTTTTCAATTGTTGAAAATTGTTGCTGACGAAATTATAAAGGTAGGACATAAAATAGAGATAGTTTATTTAATTGATAAAAATATAAAAGGTTGTATTGAATGTTTTGAATGCCAAAAAGTAAAAGATAAACCAAATTGTTCTATAAAAGATGATATGCAAAATTTATATGAGAAAATTTTAAATTCAGATTGTATACTTTTTGCAAGTCCTGTCTTCTGCTGGTCATTTTCTTGGCTTATGAAATCTTTTCTTGACAGAACATACTGTTTTGATAAATATAATGAAGATGGAACATATATATCACTTGTTGAAGGGAAAAAATCTGGTCTTATTTTAACTGCTGCTGGTGATGAATTTGAAGGAGCAGACCTTGTAGTTGAAAGTTATTTAAGAATGGTTGAATATCATAAAATGATAGACATTGGAAGAATTGTTGTTTGTAATGTTTTATCAGAGAGGGATATTTTTGAAAATTCAGAAATAAAAAAGAAAATAGAAAATTTTATTGAAAATTTAAAATGAAAAAAATTATAGATTTTAAAGTTTTTTTAAATGGGATATGGAAAGAAAATCCAATACTTTTCATTATGCTTGGATTGTGTCCTGTTCTTGCTGTTAGTGGTTCTGTAAAAGATGCTCTTGGTATGGGAATTGCTGTTATTTTCGTTCTTACTGGTTCAAATATGGTTATCTCTCTAATCAGAAAAATAGTTCCCTCTTATGTAAGAATTCCTGTTTTTATAGTTGTTATTGCTACTTTTGTTACAATTACAGATTATTTTCTTGCTGCTTATTCTCCTCAGATACATAAAAATCTTGGTGTATATCTTCCTTTAATAGTTGTCAACTGTATTATTCTTGGTAGAGCAGAAGGGTTTGCTTCTAAAAATAATATTTTTAATTCAATCCTTGATGGACTTGGTATGGGGATTGGATTTACCCTTATTATATTTGTCATTTCATCAATAAGAGAGATACTTGGAAATGGCACTTTTATGGGGAAAATTTTATTTACAAATTTTAATCCATTTCTGATTATGATTATGCCACCTGGTGCCTTTTTAGTTATAGGTATTTTAATTGCATTAAAACAGAAAATTGAAAAAGGAAAGAAAATATGTTAAATGAAACAAATTTATTTTTTATATTTCTATCGGCTTTTTTAATCAACAATATTCTTCTTATAAGATTTTTGGGGCTCTGTTCTTTTATCGGAATTTCAACAAATATAAAATCTTCAATTGGAATGGGTATTGCTGTTGTATTTGTAACTGTTATGGCTTGCAGTATAAGTTGGGCTGTTTATAACCTTCTACTCGCCCCTTTACACCTTGAATATTTAAGGACAACGACTTTTATTTTAACAATTGCTTCTTTTGTTCAGTTTGAAGAAATGATAATAAGAAAAAAATTACCTACATTATATCGTGCATTTGGAATTTATTTACCTTTAATAACAACAAATTGTGCAATTTTAGCAAGTGCATTTCTTGGAATTGATTATAAACTTGATTTCATTCAAAATGTTGCTTTTTCTCTTGGAATCTCAGGGGGATATTGTTTTGTAATAATTGTTTTTGCTTCAATAAGAGAAGAAATTGAATTAGCACCAATTCCTGAAAGTTTTAAAGGCGTTCCAATTGCTTTTATTCTTGCAGCACTTATGAGTTTAGCATTTCTTGGATTTAAAGGCCTTTTTAAACTATAATGTTTTTTTTCTTTCCTGTTCGGGATGAATATGGTGTAAAGAGGTTTCCTGTAATAGTAACTCTAATAATTTTCATAAATTGTATTATATTTTTTGCTTTTGGTTTTTCAAGTAGATATGAAGATATTATTTTAAAATACGGCTTTATCCCACAAAATTTTTCCCTTAAAAATTTAATTACTTCAATGTTTCTTCATGGTGGAATTTCACATCTTGGTTTTAATATGTGGTATTTATGGCTTTTTGGAGACAATATTGAGGATAGATGGGGAAAAATAAAATTTTTAATTTTCTATCTTTTTTCAGGGATTTTTGCAAGTATTTTATATTCTGAATTAATACCAAAAAAATTTATGAATATTCCTACCATAGGTGCCTCAGGTGCAATTTCTGGCGTCCTTGGTGCTTACGCTATCTTATTTCCAAAAAGTAGAATTACATTAAAATATCTTATAATAATTCTGGGAATAAGATGGGGTGAATTTGAAATCTATTCTTATATATGGCTTTTTTTATGGTTTTTTATTCAAGGATTATATACATTGTTTGTCTCATTATTTTCCCTTCAATCACAAGTTGCATATGCTGCCCATTTTGGTGGTTTTTTATTTGGAATTATAGTTGGACTTGGAACAAAACTTTACAGGGAAGCAAAATATAGAGAGAATATAAAACTTGGACAAAATATGCTTTTAAATTTACTTGGAAAAAAAGAAGAAAAATTTTATACTTTGGAAGAAATTGATGAGATTGAAAAAATTAAAAATAGAATAGAAAGTTTAATTTACGAAGACCGACTTACTGCAACTACAATATATAAAAATTATATAAACAAATATCCTGACTTATGTCTTTCAGAAAAAAATCAATATGAAATAGCAGATTGTCTTGAAAGACAGAATGAAAAACATATTGCTTTAATTACTTATAGAAATTTCATTTTGAATTATCCTTTCAGTAAACTTGCTGATAATGCCTTATTTGCATTTGGGAAAATATGTTTTGAAACTGGCGATTATGAAAAAGCAAAACAGGCATTTTTACAGATTATTCTTTTCTATCCATACAGCGATGTTTATGAAGAAAGCAAATATTACCTTGAAAAGAAACTACCTGAAGTATTTATAAAAAATTAAACTGTAAATTTCAATTTTAATTAGTTGTAAATCCAAATTTTTTGTTAAATTTCTATTTTAGTATTTTCATAACAAACAAAAAAATAGAAACTTTTATTTTCTGGGTTTGGAGAATTTAATGTACTGTCTGCATAACTTCTAATAAGCAACTTTCTTAACAATGAAATTCATAACAGAGAGAAAAAATAAAGGTTATGTTTGAAAATAAAACGATAAAACTTGACAAAATTAAAATAAGTGAGTAAAATAAAAAGAGAAAGGGCAGAAAAATGGATAGAAGATTTTTAAAATTCATTTCAATTTCTTTCTTTCTTTCTTTCTTGTTTTTTTATTTATTCTGAAAATTTCTTTTGTGAGAGGGGATCTTTTTATTTAGATTATGCTTATTATAGGAAAGTTGATGAATTAGATCCAGGAACAATTCATCTTTTTATTAAAAATCCAACTTTCCAGCCTTTAAGTGTAAGCAAAATTTTTGTTAATGGTATAGAGATGACAGATATGCCAAATGATATTGCTATATGGTATCAACAAATTCCACCAGTTGCAGAAAAAGGAGAAATAATAGATTTAATGATAAAACTAAGGAGAAAGACAAAAAAGTTAATTCATATTGAAAGTCAACTAAATAATGGAGAGATAATTTCAACAGTTATTCAACCAAAATCACCTACATTAAAATTTAACTTTATTGGATTTAGCAAAGAGAAAGACAGAGTTTATATTTATCTTGAAAATACAGGAGAAGAAGAATTAAAAATAGAGAAGATTTACTGCAATATAGAAGATATTACAAAAAATTGTTATATTCCACAACCTATTATCTTACCAAATTCAAAAACTTTAATTATATATAGCCCAGAAGCACCTTTTCAGGCAGGAAAATATCTTGTATTTAAGGTAACAACTGATAAAGAAGTAATTGCACAATCATATACAAGAGTTTATTCACATTTTCCAATAGAAGCATTTGGTAAAGATAAAAGAGCAGAACTTTATTTTGATTCAGAAACCTTTGAGATACATTATCCAAAAAATAAAGACCAACTTCAAAAATTAAAAGAAGAACCGATATTTAAAGCAATACACCTTCTTGATGATCCTGCTTGTTTAGATGGTTATTCTTATTCACTTATAGGAACTCATGCAAAAGAAATTATAAAAAGGGCAAGAGAAATTTATGAAATTGACAAAATACATCCAACTATAATCTACGCCTGTGAACATACTAAACCCTATTGCTACTTTATCTATGGTGAAATAACAGACATTTTTTCAGTAGACCCTTATGAGATTATTTACTATCACAATATGCCAGAGAAAAATGCATATTATGTTTCATTAGCAAAGAAAGCAAGCCAGCCAAGATTATTATGGACAATACCAGAAGCATTTACATACAGAGGAACAAGATTTCCAACAGCCGAAGAAGAAAGAATAATAGTTTGGAGTGAAATAGGAGAGGGGAGTAAAGGTATCTGGTATTATGTTTATAATCAGAAAATAGGTTATCCAGCAAATAAAACATTAGAAGAAGAGATAAAGAAAATAAACTGGGAATTACAGAGATTGAGAGATTATATAGTTATAAGTGAGCCATTTTCATTAGCAAAAGCAGATAAAGAGAAAGTAAGTTGTTATTCGTTATTATGTGGAGATAAAGGGATAGTTTTGATTTTAGTTAATAATGACCACAAAAGTTTTTTTGAAGAAGGAAAAGACCCATTTATATATAATCAAAAAGAGAATTTTGAAGTAAAAGTTTCTATTCCTTATTGGTTAAAAATCAAAGGTATAAAAGAAATAAAGTATCAAGAAGAAAAAGAAATAGAATATGAAATAGGGATAAGAGAGATAATAATTCCTATAGATAAACTTGAAATAACAAGACAATTTTTGATTTTGACTGAAAGAAAATGAGAAGAATAATATTTATTTGTTTTGTTTTATTTTTACCTTTAGTTTGTCAAGAAAATCTTGAAATTTTATATAAGCAATTAGAAGAAAGATTTAGCCAGTTAGATAAAGAAAATCAACCAATTAAAAACATTCCAAAGTACAAAGAAATAACAAACACACTTGAAGAAATTATTGAGAAAAAACCAACTGATAAAAAACTAATTGAAAGCATATATAAACTTTTAATAGAATGTTATGACAGGCAGGCAGAATATCCAAAGAAACACAGAATACTAAAAGAATATTCAGAACTCCTATATCCAGAAGAGAAAGAAAAACAAGCAAAAACGATAAAAGAATATGCAGATAAACTAAAAGAAAAAGGAGAAATAACAGAAGCAATTATTCTTTATCGGTTAATAGTAAAAGAATATCCAGATACTAAAATTGGTTCGGAATCTTACTTTCGGTTAGGTAAAATATTTGAAGAAGAAAACGACTGGAGAAGTTCCTTAATACAATATCAACTAACAATAAAAAAGGATACAAGAAATACTTTAACTGAAGAAGTTCTACCTAAACTTGGAAATATGTATTTAAAAGTTAATCAGAATAAGGAAGCGATAGAGACTTTTCAAAGTTTTATTTCAAAATATCCAGAAAGTCCATTTTTAGAAGATGTCTTATACGAACTTGGTTGTGCATATTTCAATAGTAGAGATAAACAAAAAGCGAAAGAGACATTTGAATTATATCTAATGAAATATCCAAAAGGTAAGTATATAAGTGAAACAGATATTTTTCTTGAAATTTTAAATAAATGAAAAAAGGAGGAACTTAATGGAGATAGTTGATAATAGAAAAAAGAGATTCCAAATGCGAAGTTTAATTTATTTTCCCTTGGCTATCTTTTTTATTTTGGTTTCCAATCAAATTTTTGCAGCAATACCTGTTTCAATTAGTGGTCCTACTGAACTTTGTGCTAATAGACCAGCAACCTATAACGCTATATCTCCTTGTTCTGAGTATATAGATAGATACAAGTGGAAATTTCAACAAGGAAGCACAGTGATAGAAAAAAGTGGGAATCCAGTAACTATTAACTTTCTATCCTGGGGTTGGTGGAATGTTTATGTAACTGTTTATTCTTCTAATCCACCTGATTCTGGTAGTGCTTCTATTCTTGTAAATGTAACTTACCATGAACTTGCAAATTGGGATGAATATGAGGCATGTAAAGATAAAATGCAACATCCTACTAAAGCAAAAGTTACAGATGGGTGTACATTTTCACCCGACCAGCCGTGTCCAGGTGTAGATTTTTTTCCTTGTTGTAGGCAACATGACTTTTGTTATCAAACTTGTAATGCTAACAAATCAGATTGTGATTGGAATTTTTATAACTGCATGATGGATATCTGTGACAATATAGAGAATCCATTACATCGGATTTGTTGTGTATTAGCAGCAGGAGCCTATTACAATTTTGTTAATGTGTTCGGTATTTGGGCCTACCGGCACGATCAGGTTCTATACTGTGTTTGTTGTGATTAAACAAAGGAGGAAACGATGAAAGGAATGAATTTTTTATTTCTTTTAAGTATAATTTTTTTCGTTATAGTAAATAGAATTTATACTGAAGAAAAATTACCTGAAGAGCTAAAACTACTCTGGGAGAAAGAACTTGAATGTTCTGAAAATGTTGGTTGCATTCCGCAATTATGTTTTTTTGATAAATATAATAATAGATTAGTAATAATAGGGACTTCCTATTTGGTAAAAGGAGATATAAAAAGTGATTTAGGAGGGAAGTTTTTGATGTGGGAAATTAATCCTGAAAATGGGGAAGAAATTAAAAAAGTTGTAATTAAAGAGATTCCACCTATTATGAAAAGAAGTAATTTAATTGGATATGATATAATTGGAGAAGGAGTAAATTTGTTACCTAATGGAGATTTTTATCTTGTAGGACGTTTTGATGATATACAACAATCATTGGTTAAAATAGATAAAAATGGGAAAGTCACCCCAATAAATTCTGTTTTTCCACAGACTTTTCAAAAGATAATTTTAATAACAAAAGTATTATCTTTTTTTGATAATAGTTTTTTACTTCTTGGTAAATCCGATATGGATAATTTTATGATAAAGGTTGATAAGGAAGGAAATAAGATATGGGAAAAAAAACTATCTCCTAACATAGGAAAGATAGGCGGGATTTTAAAAGACGGGATACTAATGAGCAATAAAGAAGATTTCTTAGTTGTTGGAGAATTTCCAAGAGAATTTAAAATTTTTGGTCCATCAGATATATGGTTAGTGTGGTGTGATAACAAGGGTAATATATTATCAGAAGAAATTTTTCCCGGAAGGGACCTACATCTATGTAAATTGGCTTCAGGAGAAATAGTTGTGGTGTATGATGCAAGTCAAAGTGATAATATAAATAATAGAGATTATAAATTTAGGATATACAATTCTCAGTTAAAACTACTTTTAGAAAGTCAAGTTGCAAAAGGTGTTCTTATATTCCCTCTCAATATAAAAACAATTTCTAAAAATAGATTTGTCATCGTTGGTTGTGCTTCAACACTTTCAGAGGATAATACACAAATGATAATTGAAATGTATGATAAAGAAGGTAAAAAATTATATAGTTGTAATAGAAAAGAAGGTATTTTTTGTGGCTCATTGAAAATATGTGGCGATGAAGATAGATTATTTCTTGTGACACTATCAGAATTTCAAACAATAAAAAACTCTAACCAAAATGAAAAAATGAAATTTAAAGTAAAAATTTTATGTTATCAACTAAAATAAAAAACAAAAAATAAGAAAATGAATAAAAAAATTATTATTGTTGGAATATTTCTTTCTTTATGGAGCGTAATAACTCCTTTTTTAATCACATGGTTATATGCAAATGTTATGAGAATATCTATAAGTAAAATGTTAGAGTCTATGAATAAAGAAGAGATCCTGTCATTTATACTTTTTGAATTTATTCCTCCTTTTGTAACTTTTTTATTTTTATCTTTTTATATCTTTAAATATAAAAATATTCCTGGTGTAATTAGAGCAACCATAGTAGCATCGATAATAATACTTACACCTCACTTACTTTACTATAGATATTTAAACTCTGAATATGTACCAGGTGCTAATATAGGTATTGGTTTGTTACTTCTATTTATGCCTATTTATTTGCCCTTTTTTGTAAAATTAGCATTGAACTGGGACAAAATTTGGAAGAAAATTAGAAAAAAAATAGGAGGTATAGATGTTTCAATATTACTTTAGATTTCTTAGCATTTTAATTTTTTGTTTATCATATTTTTCAGGAGAATGCGCTCCTAAACTTGTATGGAAAGAAATGAAAAATAACTCCAAAATAGATGAAGAAACACAAAAGATAAAACATACTTTTATTCTTAGGAATGAAGGAGATTCTCCTTTAGAGATATATCGGGTTCGTAAGAGCTGTGGAAGCTGTACAGATATCAATCTTACTCAAAAAGTATTCCACCCAATTCTGAAGCAAAATTAGAAATTGAAGTTATACAGTCGCCAGGAAAGACCGATAAAAAAACATTTGTTTTTGTAGAATCTAATGACCCAGAACAACCAATTTTACAGTTAGTTCTTGAGAGTAAAAAAACTTCAGGAATAATTTATCCAATCTTGGTTAGTTTTGGTGAAGTAAGAGAGGGTTCTTCACCGATCAAAACAGTAGAAATTTTTGCAACTGAAGATAAAACTTTTAAGATAACCGATATAAAGTGTGGTCCTTCTATAGAAATTGTAAAACTGGAAACCATAGAAGAGGGGAAAAAGTATCATTTGGACATTAAATTAAAACCTCATAAATTTACAAAAATTCTTCAAGATTATGTAAATGTCTATACTGATTATCCTAAACTTAAACAAATAAACATTAAAGTTTATGCAAATATAGTATCTCCAATTAGTGTTGTACCTGAAGAAATAGTATTATCAAATACTATTGATATTCCAGTCACAAGATATATTTTGATAAATGTTGTTGATAACATATCTTTTAAAATTGAATCTATTGAAGTTCCAATCCCTTCCATTAAAGTTGAGGTCTTTCCCATAGATAAAAATGATTATCGTATAAAATTAAGTAATGTTCAACCTTCAAATATATTAAATGGAAAGACAATCAAAATTCTAACCAATATTCCTGAAAAGAAAGAAATTACAGTTCCTTTTAGAATAATAGAGTAAAAAAGATAAAAAGGGATAGAAGTATTGAAAGTTATATTTATGAGGTCCAACAAGATGATTTGGAGTGTTATATTATTTTTTGTTATTCAATTGCTACCGCACAGTAAAATATTTTCTTCTCAATCTACTATCTTCTCATCAAAAGTTCCGATTTATGTTTTTTTATCTAAAGACTGCCCTACATGTGAACTTGTAAGACCAAACAATCTAAACAAATTAGCAGAGAAAATAGGTTGTAAGATAGAGCCAAAATACTTTGATATAGACCAGATAGAAAACTATAAAAAATTGTGTGAATTAGAAGAGAAATATAAAGATACAGATAATGAATTACCAGTAGTTTTTATAGGAGAGTATGTTTTAGGTGGAGAAGAAGAGATAAGAAATAATCTTGAAAGAATAATAAAAGAATATGCAGAAAAAGGTGGAATAAACTGGCCTGATGAAATTATTGAGCAAAATATATCTAAAAATACAGAAAAGCAAATACAAACTTATAATAAAAAGATTTATTGTAGTTTTTTCTATGAATTTAATTGTAAAGAATGTCAGAGAATTTTTTATTTATTGAATTATTTAGAGAAAAAATATCCTAACATTGAGATAAAAAGATTCAATTTAAAAGAAAGAGAAAGCAAAATAATATTTGAAGCAGTAGCAGAAAAATTAAATATTCCTGAAAAGAAAAGATTAATCCCTGCGACTTTAATTATTGGTACCAATTATTTACAAGAGAAAGAGATAACTTTAAAAAATATAGAGACACTTATAAAAAAATATGAAGAAACTGGTTCCATCTGTATTTGGGATTTAAAGAGACAAGAAATTGAAGAAGCAGAAAAAAATATACTTACAAGATTCAAATCATTTAAGTTCTTTACAGTTGTTTTTGCAGGACTAATAGATGGAGTAAATCCTTGTGCTTTTGCAGTTTTGGTATTTTTCATTTCATTTTTAACTACTATAAAGAGAAAAAGAAAAGAGGTTATTCTTGTAGGTTTTTCATTTACATTTTCTGCTTTTCTTGTTTATTTTCTTATCGGGACTGGTGCTTTTTCTTTTCTTTCTCAATTTACTTATTATAAGATTTTCTCAAAAGGACTGAATATTTTAGTTGGAATAGGAGCAATAGTTCTCGGTATTTTTAGTTTTTTTGATTTTTTGAAAGCAAAGAAAGGGAAAGTAAAAGAGATAAAATTGCAACTACCAAAACCTATAAAAACAAAGATACATTCAACAATAATAAAAAAAATGAGTTTACCGAATTATATTTTTGGTGCTTTTTTGTCAGGAATTATTGTATCAGTTTTAGAATTAGCATGTACAGGACAAGTATATCTTCCAACTATTGTATTTGTATTAAATCAGCCAGAGTTTAAGAGAATTGGTTATTTTTATCTTTTTCTTTACAACATTTTTTTTATTTTTCCACTCCTTGCTATTCTTCTTTTATCTTATTTAGGAACAACCTCTCAGAAACTTTCTCAATTCAGTTCAAAAAATCTACCAGCAGTAAAACTTATTCTTTCCTTATTTTTCTTTACTTTAGGAATTTATCTTCTATTACGATTTTGAAAAAGGAAAAAACCATAGTTGATACTGAAAATAAGGCATAAAGGAGTAAAAATAAAAATTATATATAAGGCTGAAAAAGAAAATTTTTAAAATATAACTCCAATTTTTTTCCTTTTAAATTCTTTGCTATGTTTTTCCTAAATCTTATTCCTTTGTTCATCCAATATCAATGTAAGTCTTGATAAACTTTGAACAGCTTATCCTATTTTTGCTGTAATTAACCAGATTTATTTATAGAGTAAATTTCTGACGACACAATAATTTAAAAATTGGTGGGTTGTTAGATTTTAAAGGAGTTTTCTATTCAAATGAAAATATATTGTCAGGTCTATCAAAAGTATTTCTTTTCCATCCATAACTCTTTCAAAAACTCCACAATATACTCTCTATCTCTTATTTATCCGAATTCTTACAATTTGTAGAGCAATCAATTTTTTATCTTATTTCTTCCACTAATATCAAATTTTTAAAAATATAAATCTCAAAATGAAAGCAAGAGCGACAATTATAACTATAGGATTTAATTCTTTATATCTTCCTGAAAAAAGTTTTAAAAAGAAATATGAAACAAAACCAAATGCAATCCCTTCTCCAATATTATATGTAAAAGGAATTCCTATGAATGATAAAAATGCAGGTATTGATTCTGTTGGGTCTTCCCATTTTATTTTTTTTATTGTAGGAATAATTAAACTACCGACAATTATTAAGGCAGGTGCTGTAACTGGATAAAGGGTTATTCCAGAAACATTTTGAATTCCTGTTCCAATCATTTTAACAAAAGGATAAAAGAAAATAGAAAGTAAAAATAGAATTGCGGTAATTACTGATGCAAAACCAGTTTTACCTCCTACAGATATTCCAGATGCACTTTCTATGTAACTTGTAACTGTACTTGTTCCAAGAATTGCTCCTACTACTGTCCCTATTGCATCTGAAAGTAAAACTCTTTCTACCTTTGGGAATTTACCATCTTTTATAAATCCACCTGCTTCTCCTACTCCTATTGCTGTTCCAACTGTATCAAACAAATCCATAAAAAGAAATACAAAAATAACTGTAAAAATTCCACTTTTTAAAGCACCTATTAAATCAAGTTTTAAAAATGTTGGAGAAATTGATGGAACTTTTCCTATAATTCCTTCATATTTAATAACTCCCATAGATATTCCAATTATTGCTGTTATAATCATACCTATAAGGATATTCCCTTTAATACGCCATGCCATCAAAGTTGCAATTATAATTAAACCAATTATTGATAAAATTACTTCCTTCTGGTATAAATTGCCTATGGTTAAAACTACTCCACCCTTTTGAACAATACCACTTTGAATTAGTCCAATGAATGTAATAAAAAGACCAATACCTCCTGCTATTCCTGCCTGTAAAGATGAAGGAACTCCTTCTACAAGTTTCTCTCTTACTCTCCAGATTGAAAGAATTATAAATAAAACACCTGAAATAAAAACTGCTCCAAGAACTTTTTGCCAGACAATTCCCATTCCAAGTATAACAGTAAAAACAAAATAAAAATTTTCTCCCATTCCAGGAGCAAGAGCAATCGGATAATTGGCATAAAGACCCATAATCAAAGTTGCTATTGCTGAAGAAAGACATGTTGCTACCATAACTGCTCCAAAATCCATTCCTCCTTGAGACAAAACAGCAGGCTGAACAAAAATTATATAAGCCATAGTAATAAATGTTGTAATTCCTGCTAATACTTCTGTTTTTATATCTGTATCTCTTTCCTTAAATTTAAAATATTTTGATAACATTTTATCTTCAGATTACCATTTTTCCCAATGTAAAACTTCTTTTAATTCTCTTTTTTTTGGTTTTGGCTCTTCATCTGGATAACCAATTGAAATTAAACTTATTAATTTATAACCAATAGGAACTCCTAAAATTTCCCTAATTTTCTCTGCATATCCCTTTTTATCTCCTGCTACCCAGCAACTTCCAAGTCCATAATCTTTTGCAGCAAGCAGAATATAAGTTGTAGCAGATGAACCATCTTCAAGATAATATTTTGTATCTTTACAGAAAACTGCTACACAAACAGGAGCATCCTTTATAAATTTTCCGTAGTCAGTTATTTCTGAAATTTTTTCTCTCATTTTTTTATCTGTAATAACTATAAACTCCCATGGTTGAATATTTATTGCAGTTGGAGCAAATCTTGCACAATCAATTATATCTTCAATAATATTTTTGGGAACTTCTTTTTTTTGATACTTTCTTATGCTTCTTCTTTCTTTCAATACTTTTATAGTTTCCATTTTGTCCCCTCCTTTTAATGTAAAATAAATTTTGCCTATTTTCAATTCTTCTCATTCTATTTTCCAAAACATATTAATTTCTTTTTGATAATTTTCAATTTTCCCAGAATAAACATCCCCATATTTCACAGGTAATTTCATATAATCTGATTCATAACAACTTTCACAAAAAGATATTATTTTTAATCCTGTCTCACCATCAATCTCTGGCTTTAAACCATTTTTTATACACCTTGCAAATTCTATCCATTCAAGCCCAAATCCATCATAACAGTTATATGGAAAAAGTTTTTCCTTTTCTTCATCTGATAAACTGTTTAAAAACTCTTTTTCAATTTCCTCACTTTTTACTATTTTCCCATCCTTTAAGATTATATCTGCTCCATTCTGAAATGGATGAAAAACAAATCCTTTATCTTTTATAGCACCAGATTCTCCAGAATACAATCCGAAATTTAAGTTAAAACCAGGAGTAGATCTTGAATAAAACCAATTAATAAAAATACCATTTTTAAATTTTATTAAAGCATCCCATGTATCTTCAACATCTGCTTTTGCTTTTTTTAAAAACGGGACTTCTTCAATCATTCTTTCATCATATCTCCTTATTTCACAGTAAATATCTTCAATATCTCCAAATAAATATAAAAGCATATCTGCAAAGTGATGTCCACTATCCATAATCATTCCACCACCACTCAATAATTTAATTCCTCTCCATTTCATAGCATATTTAGTATAATCAAAAGGAGAATCAATGACTAAGTTTACAAGTGCAAACCTTATATTTCCAATATACTTTTTATTTTCAATTACCCATTTTATTGCTCTCGGTCCTAAATATCTTCTTATATTCTCCGCAATTGACAGAACTAAATTTCTTTTTTTCGCTTCTTCAACAAGTTTTTTCCCAATTTTTAAAGTCAATGCAAGTGGTTTTTCTATCATGATATGATAATTGTTTTTAAGTAATTCAATCCCAACTGTATGATGCAAAAAATGAGGGAGACATAAGACAAATCCATCACATATCTTTTTTGAAATAACCTTTTCAAAATCAGAAAAAATTACTGGCTCATTTTTCTGAAATTGCATAATTAAATTCTTCTTTTCTTTTGCATTTTCTTTATTTTCATCACACAAAGCAGTTATCTCTATCTCTTTACATCCATTTTCAACAAGTATCTTAACTCCATCTATGTGACATTTACTTATACCTCCACATCCAATTATTCCTATTCTCACTTTATCCATCTAATCCCCCTTTTTAAATATGTTATAAGTCCTTTCAGCAAGTTCAGATATTTTTACTTTACTGAAACCAGAGACACCTGTTTCTAATGTATCATTCAAAGGGTCTATCCATCTCTTTGGTAAATTTCTTTTGCCTAAAATTATCCCCATAATTGAACCAACTGTAGCACCATTACAATCAGTATCAAACCCAATCTCAACTGCTTTACAAATTGACTCTCCAAAATCGCCATTCCCCCATAAAAGGCCTATTAAAACTATTTGAGTATTACTTATTGTATGACACCAGTGATGTGGATTTTTTTCATCCCATTTTTGATGTATTATATTTGAAACTTCTTCATAAGAAACCCCTCTTTTTCTATATTCAACAACTTCCTTTATTGCCTGCACTAACCGCGACCTCTGTGGTAAATAATTAAGCCCATATTCAACAATTTTAAATATATCTTTTTCACAAAAAGCAATTGAAATCATAGCGGTTATAAAGAGTGCTCCATATACACCATTTCTTATATGAGTAACTGAAGCATCCCGATAAGAAAGAGCAACTCCTTTTTCTGGTTTTTGAGGTGTTATATATCCATATAGATCAGCCCTTATTTGTGCACCAATCCACTCCCTATAAGGATTCAGATAAGAAGCAGAATTTTCAGGAGAGATAAAATTTACAAGATTTTTATAAACTATTCTTTCTGCTGTATATGTTTTTAAAATTGGAATCTTTCCAAGAAAATTTTTACTGAAGTCAAAAGAAGTAAAACCGAATCCATAATTTTCAAGAAGATCCAAAGCAAGAACTGTATAATTTAAATCGTCATCTTCAACCATATTTTTAATTTTATTTACACAAAAATTTTCTATTAACTTATAATTTTCAATAATTTTCAAATCAATATTATCACTGGAAACATAATATTTTAGAGGAAATTGGCCTGTCTTTTTTAAAAAACTTCTTATCTTTTCTCTGTACCATCCTTCAAATACCTTCCCAAGTAAACATCCTGCACATCTACCAAACCAACCTCCATAAATTTTTTCTTTAATTTCCTCATCCGAAAGGTTTTTATTCTTTTTATAAAAACTACTTCCCCACTCTCTTTTTATCTCTTCTAAATATACCGGTTCATAGTAACTATAATCTTTTCTTAAAGGTAAATCCTGACATTTTTTAAACAAAGAAATTATTTTCTCATGGTTCAAAATTGGGCCTTTTTCTCTAACAATTTTTTTTAATATTTCAAACTCTTGCTCAACTTCGCTTATATCCTTCCCTTCATCAATAAGTTGTTGCTTTTCAATCTCTATATCTTTTTCTGTAAAGAAAAAATTATCCACTTTTATTCAAAAATTTAATATATTACTGGTTCATTTGTTTCTGCTGATTTATATATTCCTTCTATAATTTTCACAACACTTATTATTTCTTCTTTTTTTGTTATTGGTTGTTTATTTTCTTTTATACATTCAATAAAATGCTTAATTTCTTCAAAATAAGCATCTACTCTTGGAACTTCTGGAATAATATCACTTATTATTCCATTTGTTTCAGTGTATATTCTAACAGGATTTTTGGATTCAACAGGATCTGGCAATTGAGCACCTGCTTTTGTACCAAATAAACTTCCTTTTAATCCAACTTCAGAATTTCCTGCCCAACTTGCTTCAACAAACAAAACTGCTCCATTTGAAAATTTAACAAAACCACTTGCTAAATCCTCAACCTCCATTTTTCCTGTTGGTTTATCCCCTTTCCTTGTTTCAACTGGAGGCCATCCACCATCAACTGCCTTATCTTTAAATTTTTCAAAAGTTGCTCCAAAAATAATCTTTGGATTTGTTAAATTAGCAATATATAAAATCATATCTATCATATGAACTCCAACATCCATCATAGGTCCACCACCTGCAAGTTTTTTACTTGTAAACCATGTCCCAAGACCAGGAATACCTCTTCTTCTTAAATAACTTGCTTTTAAATAATAAATCTCACCAAAAAATCCATCATTTACAAGTTTTTTCAATATAACTGTTTCCCCTAAAAACCTTCTTGGAAAGGCACCCATAAAAACTTTTTTTGTTTTTTCAACTGTTTTAAAAATTTCTTCTGCTTCTTTAACCGTCAAACAGATTGGCTTTTCACATAGAACATTTTTACCACTCTCCATTGCTTTTATTGACTGTATTGCATGATAAGAATTTGGAGAGCAAATAACGACTGCATCTAAATCTTCTTCAATCATTTTTTCCCAATCAGTAAACTTCTTTGGTATATTAAACTTTTCTGCAACAAAATTCAATTTTTCCTGATTTATATCACATATTGCTTCTACTTTTACATCTTCAATTTTCTGTAAGTTTGGTATATGTGCAACTTGTGAAATACCACCTACTCCAATAATTCCTGCTTTTATCATATTGTCTCCTTTTTAATATTTAACTTTTATAACTTTGTTTTTCTCCATTGCTTCATTCGCAGATAAGGTAAAAACAAGTGTTTTATACGCATCCTCATAGGAAGATTTAATTAGAGATTGGTTTTTTGTTTTAACTGCTTCAATGAAAGCAGAATCTTCTTTTAAAAGAAGGTCCCCTTTCTCATAAATCTCTTCAATCTTATTCCCATAATTTATTTTAACTTTTTGCCTTTCTGTATATTCAATAACTTTATCTTTGAAATAAAAATCAATTCCAACTTTTCCAGGGACTTTTAAAAAACATCCAGAAAAAATAACTCCAAAAGTACCATCTTCATAATAAACACTAACACCGGAAGCATCTTCAATATTATAATTTTCAACATCCTTCATTAACCCTATTCTTTTAACTGCAAAAACTTCAACCGGCTCTCCTACAAGATATCTCGTCATATCAAAAATATGTGTTGTCTGTTCTATTGCCTGTCCTCCTGATAATTCCTTTTTCCTCCACCAGTAAACTCCTGGCATACCTCCAACCCACCAACCAACTAAGAACCCTAAATTTTTTTCTAAAAAAAATGGTTTAATTAAAGAAATTATATCCTGGTATCTATCTTGATATCCAACTGCTGTGATTAAATTTTTCTCTTTTATTTTTTCAATAATTTTTTTTGCTTTATTTTTATTTAAATGGATTGGTTTTTCCACTAAAAATGGTATGTTTTTTTCTATGCATAATTCTTCCTGTCCTTGGTGAGCAAAAGGGGGCAAACATATATAACATGCATCTATCTCAATTTCTTCAAGCATTTTTTTATAGTCAGTATATACTTTACCTCCAAACTTTTCACTTGCTGTTTTTGCTCTATTTTCATCAACATCACACATCCCTGAAAACCTAACACCTTCTATTTTTGATAAAGCATTCATATGAGCATTTGCTATGCCTCCACAACCAATAAATCCAATCTTAATTTCCATTTTGTCCCCCTTTTTTAAATTTTTTTCAATATTTCTTTCATAAATTTTACACTTTTTTTAAAATTTTCACTCTTTGGTTCTGGAACTCCGCATTCAAGAACCATATAATTTTTAAAATTTATCTCTTTAAGTGCCTTAAATCCACTTTCAAAATCAGTATGCCCCATTCCAGGTAAAATTCTATTACTATCTGCAAGATGAACATGAGAAATCCATTTACCTGCTTTTTTTATTGATTCATAAATATTTGCTTCTTCTATATTCATATGGAAAAAATCTGCCATTATTCTTAAATATGGACTATTTATCTTCTCACAATATTCAACTGCTTGTTCTAACTTATTTAAAAAATGTGTCTCATATCTATTCAATGGCTCAAGCAAAATAGAACATTTGACTCTTTCAGCAGTTTCAACAAGTTCTGGAAGTTGAAAAAGCAATAATTCCTTTTCAAGTTCAAATGCATTTTTATATGGAGAAAGATCTGAAATCTGTGGTCTACCAAAAATAGGAACTAAAATTAAACCAACCACACCAAGTTCACTTCCAATTTCAAGCAATTTTTTTATATCCTTTCTCGCCTTTTCTCTATTTTCAAGTTCTGGTTCAAGAAGAAAATTCCTGTAACCAGCGCATATACTTGAAATTTTAATCCCTTCATCTTCAGAAATTTTTTTATATTCTTCTACATTTTCTGGATTTTCAAGTAAGTTTCTTCCTATAACTTCAATACCCTCAAACCCAATTTCTTTAGCAATCTTAAATTTTTCTTTTATACTATTTCCCGGCAATAGAGTTTCTTGACATCCTATTTTCATTTTTGCCTCCCTTTTTTTTAAGTTTTAAGTATAACACTATAAACCTTCCTGTCAAATTTTGACTAATAAATATTAAAAAATTAAAATTTTTTTATGCAAATAGGTGCACATTTATGGATTGGAGAAGGTTTAGAAAAAGTTATAGAGTTTTGTGAATATTTAAAATCTAATTGTTTCCAAATTTTTCTTTCAAATCCAAGAAGTTGGAAAAGAAAAATAAGAAAAGAACAGGAAATAGAAAAATTTAAGCAAGGTATAAAAAAAAGAAAAATAAAACCAGTTGTAATACATATGCCTTATATATTAAATATTGCTGAAAGTGATATTAAAGAAAAGAAAAAAATTATAAATTTGTTAGAGAAAGAATTAGAAGAAAGTGAAAAGATGAATGCGGATTTTTATGTTATTCATCCAGGATTTCATAAAGGACAGGGAGAAAAAAAAGGTATTGAAAATGTTATTGATTTACTTAAAAGTTTATCAAAATCCAATATAAAAATTTTAGTAGAAAATACATCAGGACAGGGAACATCTCTTGGATATAAATTTGAACATTTTTACACTATATTTGAAAAAATTGATAAAAATTTAGGGATTTGTTTTGATACTGCTCATGCTTTTCAATCTGGCTATAATTTAAAAAAATTTGATGAGGTTAAAAAAGATATTGAAAAATTTATACCCTTAAGTTATATTTTATTAATTCATGCTAATGATTCAAAAACTGCCTTAAATTCAAAAAAAGATAGACATGAACACATAGGAAAAGGGGAAATCGGAATAAAAGGTTTTGAACAGATAATAAAAGATGATTATTTTGGA
Organism: Candidatus Omnitrophota bacterium; assembly: GCA_023818645.1. GTDB lineage: Bacteria > Ratteibacteria > UBA8468 > B48-G9 > JAFGKM01 > JAMWDI01. The sequence continues at coordinate 28,024 of JAMWCJ010000014.1, forward strand.
AATTTGCCTTTTATAATTGAAACACCAAAGGTAAGTTTAAAAGAAGACAGAAGGAATATTGAGATTATAAAAAAAATAGGAGAAGAATATGGAAAAATATAATCCAGAAGAAATTGAAATTAAATGGCAAAAAAAATGGGAAGAAAGTAAATTATTCGAAGCAAAATATAAACCCGAAAAGAAGAAATTTTATATTCTTGAAATGTTTCCATACACATCTGCCCAAATCCATATGGGGCATGTTAGAAATTATACAATAGGAGATGTTGTGGCAAGATATAAAGTAATGAATAAATATAATATTTTACATCCCATTGGATATGATGCCTTTGGACTTCCTGCTGAAAATGCTGCAATTAAACAAAATATTCATCCAAAGGAATGGACTTACAAAAATATTGACACAATTAGAAGACAATTAAAACGACTTGGTATTTCTTATTGCTGGGAAAGGGAAGTAATAACATGTGATTCTGAATATTATAAATGGAACCAGTTTTTCTTTATCCAATTTTTTAAAAAGGGCCTTGTATATAAAAAGAAAGCACCTGCAAACTGGTGTCCTTCCTGTCAAACAGTTCTTGCAAATGAGCAGGTAATTAATGGTAGATGCTGGAGATGCGGAGAAATTGTAGAAAGTAAGAATCTTGAACAATGGTTTATAAAAATTACAGAATATGCTGAAAGATTACTTGACTTTTATGGAATTAAAAACTGGCCTGAAAGAGTAATAACTATGCAGAAAAACTGGATTGGAAAAAGCGAAGGATGTGAAATATATTTTTTTATTCCAGAATTAAATGAAATTTTGAGTGTTTTTACTACAAGAAGTGATACCTTATTAGGTGTAACTTATCTTGTTTTATCTCCATATCATCCTTTAGTAGAAAAAATTTTAAAGTTCTCTCAGAATAATAAAGAAATAGAAAAATTTATAGAAAAAATAAAAAGAAAAAGTTTAACAGTTCAAGATATTTTGGAAATTGAAAAAGAAGGTGTTGATACGAAAATATTTGCTATTCATCCAATTACACAAGAAAAAATTCCTGTCTGGATTGGAAATTATGTATTAATGGAATATGGTACAGGCGCAGTTATGGCGGTCCCAGCACATGACCAGAGAGATTTTGAATTCGCACAAAAATATAACCTCCCTATAAAAATTGTTATAAAAAATCCTGAATGGAAAGAAATTCCAGAAAAACTTGATAAAGCATATGAAGAGCCAGGGATAATGATTAATTCAGGAATTTTTGATGGGTTTGATAGTGAAAAAGGAAAGGAAGAAGTAAGGAAATATCTTGAAAAAATAAATAAAGGGAAAAAAGCAATTTATTATAAATTAAAGGACTGGTGCATTTCAAGACAGAGATACTGGGGAACTCCAATACCAATAGTTTACTGTCAGAAATGCGGTGTTGTTACTGAGAAGGAAGAAAATTTACCTATTGAGCTACCTTATGAAGTTAAAATAACAGGGAGAGGGGAATCGCCTTTAAAATATGTTGAAAAATTTGTTAAATGTAAATGTCCTGTTTGTGGAAGTGATGCAGAAAGAGAGACAGATACAATGGATACTTTTGTTGATTCTTCTTGGTACTTTTTAAGATATGCATCTAAAGATATAAAAGATAAACCATTTGATAAAAGTGAGGTTAATTACTGGATGCCTGTGGACCAATATATTGGTGGAATAGAACATGCAATTCTACATTTGCTTTATAGTAGATTCTTTACAAAAGTTTTATATGATTTAGGTTTTGTTGACTTTGAAGAACCGTTTGAAAATTTACTATGCCAAGGAATGGTAATAAAAGATGGAGCAAAAATGTCAAAATCAAAGGGAAATGTTGTTGACCCTGAAGATATGATAAAAAAATATGGAGCAGATACTTTAAGACTTTTTATACTTTTTGCTGCTCCACCAGAAGTTGACCTTGAATGGAGTGAAAAAGGTATTGAAGGATGCTGGAGATTTCTAAACAGAGTATGGAAATTACATTTTGAAGTTAAAAACTATTCAGAACAGAATCAAGAAAATGATAAAAAATTAAAAATTATGATAAACAGGGTTGTTAAAGGTGTAACTGAGGATATTGAGAAAGAATTTCAATTTAATACCTGTATCGCAAAAATGATGGAATTTGTTAATTTCCTGAATAAAGAACTTAGCGATAAAAAGGTTTCAAGGGATATTTTAATAGATTGCTGGAAAAAATTTATAAAAATTCTTTATCCTTTTACCCCTCATATATGTGAAGAAATGTGGAAAGATTTGAATGAAAAAAACTTCTTATTTAATGAGAACTGGCCATCTTATGAAGAAATTGAAACTATTGAAGAAAAAATAAGTATAGGAGTACAGATAAATGGAAAAATAAGAGGGAATATTGAAGTTTCTCCTCATTTAAATGCAGAACAGATTTATGAATTGATAAAGAATTGTGAAAAATTTAAAAAATTTATAGAAGGGAAAAAAATAATTAACAAAATTTACATAAAAAACAAAATTATAAATCTTGTTTTAGAAGATTAACTCTCTTTTTTCTCTTCAACTTTTGTTTCTTCTTGCTTTTCTTCTTTTTCCTTTTCTTTCTCTTTTTCTCTTTTTTCTTCCAGTTTATCCTTTATATCTGAAATACCTGCTGCTATAGCAATTATTCCTCCAAGGATAAGCAAAACAACTATTCCTCCTCCTATAAACCATAAAGTCGCTTTCCCAAGGGGTCCTGGTACAGCAAGCAATATTCCAATCGCAATCGCAACTATTCCTCCAATTATAGCAGTCATCATAACCTCCTTTTTTCACAAATTTTTAAAATTATATATCATCAATTAAAATCTGTCAAATCTGGCAATATCTACACAACTCCACTTATGAAAATAAAAC
>JAMWCJ010000085.1:0-2686 GCA_023818645.1 Candidatus Omnitrophota bacterium
ATTTTTTCAATAATTTTATTAAACTGTTCTGCTACTTTTAAATATCCTTCTTTGTTATGTAATTGGTTTGGAAGCCCAGGACAGAAAATCGCTTCACAACCAAGAATTTTATGTTCTTCTATAACCTTTTCTGTCTCATTAATTATTCTTTCATATCCAGTATGTGTTGAAACCGCCTTTAAATTATTATCATCAAGTATATTTTTCAATTCTTTTACATCTTTTGGTTCACTTACTGCAGAAATCTGGACATATTTAAAACCTATCTCTTTAATCTTTTTGAATGTATTTTTTGTATCTTCTACTGATTTACAATATTCTCTCAAAGTATAAAGTTGAACCCCACATTTCATTTTTCACTCCTTTTTTATTGTTTTTTCTTTTTAAATAAAGAAATTTTGAAAGGACTCTTTTTCTTTTCTGTTTTTATTTGTTCCTTTTCTTTAACTTCAACTGGCTTTTCTATCTTTTCTTGTTTCGTCTTCTTTCTTAAAAATCCTTTCTTTTCTTTCTTTGCTGGTTGTTCAACTTTTATTTTTTCTATTTCCGGTTCTAAAACTTCTTGATATTCAGGATAAATACCATATTTCTTTACAAGTTCTATTACATAACAATATTGCTGAAAACTTACATCTTTTGGTATAGAATGATCTGAATGATAAATATAACCACCATTTTTCTTGGCAACTTCAAATTTTCTTTTTATCTCTTCTTCTATTTTTGTAGGGTCTGGGTCTTTCATCAATCTTACATCTATTCCACCCATAAAAGAAAGTTTATCTCCAAATTTTTCTTTCAATTCAATTAAATCCATCCCTGCTTTAACTTCAAGTGGCTGAAGACAATCAAGCCCAACTTCAATTAAAATTGGAATTAGTTCCTTCACATTCCCACAAGAGTGAAGAAATACTTTCATACCTTTTGAATGGAAATAATCAAATACAATTTTATCTGCTTCATAGTGTGTCTTCATATATGTATCTGGAGAAAACAAAAGTCCATTCCTATATCCCATATCATTATATAAAAAAGCACCATCAAATTTAAATCCATTTTTAATCATTAAATCAGCCATAACAAGTGTAAGTTCAGCAAGAGTCATAATCATTTCTTTTATCCAATCAGGGTCTTCAACCATTGTAATCAAAAGTTGTTCTGATTTCATATAACTTTGAAGAATATCATATCCATATCCACCTGAAAAAACACAGAATTTACCTTCTTCATAAGAACTTTTATTTCTTGCAAGTCCACTTGCCCAGTCAACTCTTGTCCAATCTGGTTTGAGTAACTTTTTTATTTCTTTCCAGTCATCTTTTGTTTTTATAGGCCAGTCAATAATTTCAGGTGTTGTAGAATAGTCCCTATGATTTTTCCTTTTGCCACCTTGCGGAGTTGTTGTAATTATATATTCTTCATTTCTTTCAACAACTTTTACTGGAAATCTTGGACTTGTATCTGCACCAAAAAAATCAAATTCATATCCAAAATATTCAGCAGGCCCTGTATCTTCAGGTAGACCTTCTTTATGCCATCTTCTAATAGTTGCTCCCCAAGGAGAATCATGGATTGGAACTCTATCAGGGATTTGATGATTTAACACCCGTAAAATTCTTTCTCTACTTGTCATTTTTACTCCTTTTTAAATTTTTAATTTCGATCATTCTTTTATTTTCACCAACAATTTTTATTTTTACATAAATAAAATTTTTAGGCAAGTCTTTTTTTATTTTTTCTACCCATTCAATCAAAATAATTCCTTTGTTTATATAATCATTCCAGCCAATATCAATAAGTTCATCAAAACCTTTAATACGATAAATATCAAAATGAAAAACAGGGATTTTACCTTCATATTCATTTACTATAACAAATGATGGACTAAAAACACGACTTTTTGAAAAATTTTTAACAATCCCTTTTATCAATGTCGTTTTCCCACTTCCAAGTTCACCACTAATTCCAACAATATCTCCCTTTTTTAAAAAAAATGCTATTCTTTTCCCTATTTTAATTGTATCTTTTGCACTTTTAGTAAAAAATCTCATAAAAAGATTTTACTTTTTTTTAAAAAAAAGGTAAAATATATATGCCTGTTCCGGACGCGGAGATTAAGAACCCTTGAGCCAACGACCGAAAAGAGGGAGCCAAGTCCGGGTGGGGCTGACATGTCCGCCAAATATTTTGGCGGAAAGTCAAAACTATCCGGGGAGGCACCCACTTTAAAATACGGGTCTCAAAGGGTAAAATCTCTACGCCGGAACGGGTTTTTAAATATTTTTTAATTTATGGTATAATAAAATAAATGGGCAGGTGGCCGAGTGGACAATGGCAGCAGACTGTAAATCTGCCGGCTTTATGCCTTCGGAGGTTCGAATCCTTCCCTGCCCAACTAAATGATCTTTGAAAAACTTAGTATGAAAGAGGAGATACTCAGGTAGAAAGTACTGGAAGGATTAGAAGAGAGGCACGTTTAGGGATTGCGACGGATAGGAGCAATTCCTGTGCCGATTGGCGACCGGAACTCGCATTTTTCCGATAGGAAAAATAAATTTAAGCGAGTGAAGGCGCCGAATCCTTCCCTGCCCAACTAAATGATCTTTGAAAAACTTAGTATGAAAGAGGAGATACTCAGGTAGAAAGTACTGGAAGGATTAGAAGAGAGGCACGTTTAGGGATTGCGACG
>JAMWCJ010000085.1:2786-6707 GCA_023818645.1 Candidatus Omnitrophota bacterium
ACGTTTAGGGATTGCGACGGATAGGAGCAATTCCTGTGCCGATTGGCGACCGGAACTCGCATTTTTCCGATAGGAAAAATAAATTTAAGCGAGTGAAGGCGCCGAATCCTTCCCTGCCCAACTAAATTTCCCGAACCGGGTTCGGTAAGATTTAGGAATTAAGCGGGGTTGGTTTAATGGTAAAATATCAGCCTTCCAAGCTGAGGATACGGGTTCGATTCCCGTACCCCGCTTTTTCAAAAATAGAGGAGAAAATAAATGAAAGTGAAAATAAATAAAAAAGATGAAATTAAAGTTGAAATGATATGTGAAACAGAAAAAGAAGAGATTGAACAGGAGAAAGATAAAATAATTAAAGAGATTAAAAAAAATGCAGAAATTGAAGGTTTCAGAAAAGGAAAAGTTCCAGAGGATATTATTGAAAAAAAGTTTGCTGAAGCAATTAAAGAAAATATTTTCAAAAATATTGTTTCAAGGACATATTATGAAACTATAAAGAAAGAAAATTTTACTCCTATTGGTCAACCTGAAATTTATGATGTTGAATTCACGGAAGAAAAATTGAATTTTAAGATTGAAATTGAATTAAAACCAAATGTTGAAATAAAGAAATATAAAGGAATAACAGTAAAAAAAGTGAAGCCAAAAGAGGTAAAAGAAGAAGATATTGAAAATGCACTTAAAGAACTTGAAAAAAAACCTGAGTTTGCTTCATCTATAATTGATCTTGAAAAAAGGCAGATGTGGAAAAAAAGAATAAGAGAAGAACTTGAAGAAAGGGAGAAAAACAATGCTAAAATTGAGGAAGAAAAACAGTTATGGGAATCCCTTTTCAAAAATTCAAAATTTCCTGTGCCTGAAAAACTTGTAATGAAAAGAGCGAGAGATTATACTGAATACCATTTAAGAAGAATGAATTTACAGGGTAAAACAAGAGAAGAAATTGAAAACTATGCTCAACAAATTTTAAAAGTATTAAAACCATATGCTGAAGAAGAAGTAAAGAAATATTTTATACTTGATAAAATTGCAGAGATTGAAAATGTTGTTGTTGAAGAAAAAGAAATAGATGAAAGGATAGAAATTTTCAGTAGAACTATTGGAAAACCATTTGAAGAGGTGAAAAAAGAACTTGAACAAACAGGAGAGATTGAAAATATAAAGGATGAGATAAAAATTGATAAAGCATATAAAATTGTTAAAGATAATGTCAACTATATTGAAAAGATTGTTATACCTGGACAAGAAGGTGAAAAATGAAAGACCAACTTATACCATATGTAATTGAAGTTACAGAACGAGGAGAGCGTGCTTATGATATTTACTCAAGGTTGCTTAAAGATAGAATAATATTTATTGGTTCTCCAATAACAGACCATGTTGCAAATATTGTGATTGCTGAACTTTTATTCCTTCAAAATGAAGACCCTAAAAAAGATATCCATTTATATTTAAATACTCCTGGTGGTTCAATAACTGCTGGTCTTGCAATATATGATACATTACAATATGTTTCGTGTGATATCTGTACTTATTGCATAGGTCAGGCAGCAAGTATGGGAGCGGTTTTACTTGCTGGTGGAACGAAAGGGAAGAGATTTTTACTACCTCATAGTAGAGTTTTAATTCATCAACCATGGGGTGGAGTAGAAGGGACAGTTCTTGATGTTAGTATTCACACAAAAGAGATGTTAAGGTTGAGAGAAATTATAAATGAAATACTTGCACGACATACTGGCCAACCAATAAAAAAAATAGAAAAAGATACAGAAAGAGATTACTTTATGAATTCGCAAGAAGCAATAGATTATGGACTTGCTGATAAAATAATTCAACCAGCAAAACTCCTTAAATAAAAAATGGTTATATTTAACAAAAAAAACGAAATAAAAATTAAAAAGAAAAATATGCCTGCTTTACCTTTAAGAGACATTGTTATTTTCCCACAAATGGTTATACCTCTTTTTGTTGGCAGAACAAAGTCATTAAATGCAGTAGAAGAGGCAATTGCAAATGAAGGTTATATAGTGGTGGTATTTCAAAAAGATCCACAAATAGAAGAACCAGGATATAAAGATATTTATTCAACTGGTGTTCTCACAAAAATAATACAGAGTTTGAAAGAGTCAACAGGAGTAATGAAAATTCTTGTTGAGGTCTTAGAAAGAGTGAAAATTAATGATTTTACAACATTTAAGAATTTTTTTGCAGTAAATTTTGATTATATAAAGGAAGAAATAGAAACAGATAAAGAAACTGAAGCAATGAGCCGTCTTGTCCTTGAATTACTACAAAAATATCTGAACCTTAACCTTTCTGTTCCAAAAGAATTGTATAACACAACTGCAACATTAGAAAATCCTTCAAAAATATGTGACACAATAACTGGATATCTGCCTTTAAAAGTAAAAGATAAAATAAAAATTCTTGAAGAAATATCAGTTAAAAATAGATTGAGTACTTTAATTGGAATATTAAATGAAGAGATTGGAGTTCTTGAAGTTCAGAAAAAAATTCAGGACAAAGTTATAAAAAAAATTGAAGATACTCAAAAACAATATATCCTTACAGAACAATTAAAGCAGATACAAAAAGAACTGGGCAAAGAAGAAGAGACACCAGAGATTGTTGAATTAAGAGAAAAAATCAAAAAGGCATGTATGCCAAAAATTGTAGAAGAGAAGGCCTTAGAAGAACTTGATCGTCTTTCAAAGATGATGCCTCTTTCTCCAGAAGCAACTGTATCAAGGACATATATTGAATGGCTTTGTAATTTACCATGGGCTATTTCAACAGAAGATAATCTTGATATAAACCATGCTAAAAAAATTCTTGATGAAGACCATTATGGACTTGAAAAAGTTAAGGAAAGAATACTTGAATATCTTGCTGTTAGAAGTAGAACAGATACATTGAGAGGTCCAATCTTATGTTTTGTTGGACCTCCAGGAGTTGGGAAGACATCTCTTGGTAAATCAATTGCAAGAGCACTTGGAAGAAAATTTGTAAGGGTTTCACTTGGAGGGATAAGAGATGAAGCAGAAATTAGGGGACATAGAAGAACTTATATCGGTTCTTTACCTGGAAGAATAATACAATCAATAAGGAAAGCAGGAGTTAATAATCCTGTTTTTTTACTTGACGAAATTGATAAACTTGGTAAAGATTTCAGAGGAGATCCAGCAAGTGCATTACTTGAGGTTTTAGACCCTGAACAGAATAAAAATTTTTCTGACCATTATCTTGAAGTTGAGTTTGACCTATCAAAGGTTTTATTTATAACAACTGCAAATACAGAATTTACAATACCTCCTCCACTTTTAGATAGAATGGAGGTTATATCTCTCCCTGGATATACAATCTGGGAAAAGAAAGAAATTGCAAAATATTTTTTAATCCCAAAGCAGATGAAAGAGCATGGTTTAACAGAAAACAATATAAAATTTTCTGAAGATGCAATTTTTAAAATTATTAAAAATTATACAAGGGAAGCAGGGGTTAGAAATCTTGAAAGAGAAATAGCAAATATATGTAGAAAAGTGACAAAGAAGATTGTTGAATCAAAAAAAGAAGGACCGTATATCATTACAACAAAAAATTTAGAGAAATATCTTGGACCTGAAAAATTCACATCTCTTGAAATAGAAAAGGGGAATAAAATAGGAGTTGCAACTGGACTGGCTTGGACAGAATATGGTGGAGAAATAATTTTTACAGAAGTTTTAACTATGAAAGGCAAAGGAGAGTTGATTTTAACAGGACAACTTGGAGATGTTATGAAAGAATCTGCAAGGGCTGCTTTAAGTTATGTTAGAGCATATTCTGAAAAATTTGGAATAAATCCAGATTTTTATAAAGAACTGGACATCCATATTCATGTCCCTGAAGGAGCAATTCCCAAAGATGGACCGTCAGCAGGTG
>JAMWCJ010000086.1 GCA_023818645.1 Candidatus Omnitrophota bacterium
GTAATATAGAAACACTATCTGCTATATTTATCATTGATGACCATTTATCAAGTATTTCCTCACATGTCTTTTTAAAATTTCTATCTTTAAATGGTTTTAAACTTACTTCAAAAACGACCCTTTCAACGCTGTTGCTTTCTTTTATTTTTTCCATGGTTCTTCCTCCGTCAATTTTTCCATTTCTTCAATATATCTTGCATATATTTCCGGTAAATCTTCCATTTCATTTACAACTTCTTTCATAACTTCTATTGCTTTATCAATATCTTCTTCTTTAACAATATTTCTTAAACCAGTATGCTGATAATCTCTACTAAAAATCCAAGGAAAAGAACAACCAAACTTTCTTAATTTTCCCTGGGTCTCAAACGGATATGAAATAGGCCTTTCTTCAGGATATTTTTTTATTTTATATAAAGGTAATCCAAGAATTTTTAAAGAAGCAAGAACCCATATATCCTCTCCTTCTTTATATCCAACTTTCTTTATCATTTTTTCATCAGGCATAATATTAGGAGTAAAAGAAAGGACAATTTTCCCTATTTCCCTAAAAATTTCTCTCACAACTGTTTGAACTATTGGAATTAAAGGTCCATGAAAAACCATTATTATAATTTTATTAAAACCACTTTTTAACAATCCTTTTGTAACTTCTTTTATATATTTAAATGTAATCTCTGTTGAGATATCAACTGTTCCAGACCAGAAATCACTTGCACCCGGATAAGTATAAATAATAGGTGGTGCAACAATACAATTCCATTTTTCTGCAAATAGAAGAGAAGTAGCCCATGTGATAAATATATCACATCCAACAGGTATATCAGGTCCGTGCATCTCAACACTTCCAGTTGGCAAAATTATAAGGTCATTTTTCTTAAGATATTCTTTTATCTCATTTGAACTTAATAATTCCATTCTATATTTTGCATATTTTTCCATTTTGCCTCCTTATCTTCCTTCCATTGGTCTATCTCTCCAAGATAGTGCTTCTGACCATTTTGAAATAAATTCCCACAACATTCTACTTAAGATATCTGCGATTTTTTTATTTTTATCTATTATGTTATCTTTTTCTTTTGGGTCTTTTTCAAGGTCATAAAGTTCATTTTCTTTTTCTCCATAGTTGTTAATAAATTTATAACCATCTTTTACAATTCCTCCCCTTAAACAAAAAGCACCAATATAAACAGTATCCCTTATTTTTTCTTTCTCACCTTTCAAAATAGGCAAAATTGATTTCCCTCCAAACTTAATTATTTTCTCTTCAATTTTTACTCCAAATATGTCAAGAATTGTTGGTAAAATGTCAACATTCTGAACATATGAACTATTTTCAACACCACCTTTAAAAAGACCTGGATATCTGATAATCAAAACCATTTTAGCAAGTTCATCATAAACAGGTACTCCAAATTTCCTTATAGTTCCGTGTTCTCCGAAGGGTTCTCCATGGTCAGATAATATTATAAAAAATGTATTGTCAAGAATCCCTTTTCTTTTCAATGCATCATAAATCCTTCCAACCATCTCATCAGTATGAGTTATATCTCCTTTATATAAATTTAAAATATGTTCAATATCTTTATCAGTTAACCAGTCAATTGAAGGTCCAACAGGATGTGGTATATATCTTTCTGGTTCTTCTTTCTGATAAATTTTTTCATATTTTTCTGGTGGGCACCATGGTTCATGTGGTTCAAAACTATCAATCCATAGAAAAAATGGTTCTTTCGCTTGTTCTATATATTTAACCCCTTTTTCAAAAAGTAACTCAGGACAAGATTTACCAAAAATTTCAATAGAATAGTATCTGTTATTCATTGTATTTTCATAAAATTTTTTTTCTCTTTCAGAAGCATGTGGAGGAAAATAGCATTGTCTGAAATTATACTTTTTTTCATGAAGTGGATTATGACATTTCCCATAAACAACCCATTCAAAAATTTCAAATCCTCTATCCATACCAGCAGGTTTATTAAAAGGAGTATCTGAAAAACATGCAGTATGATAACCAAGATTTTTCAAAATTTCAGCAATATGTAAATCATAACTTCTTAAAGGGCACCATGGTCTATTTGGAAATGTATATGTCCCTGAAACGATTGCAGTTCTTGAAGGTATTGTTATTGGATATTCTGCATAAGCATTTTTAAAAAATATTCCTTCTTTTGCAATCTTATCAATATTTGGAGTTATTACTTCTTTATTCCCACCACAACCAAGAAAATCAGGTCTTAAACTATCAAGCATAAGGATAACAATATTCATTTTTCTTGCCTTTCTTCAGGGGTTGTGTAGACATATTCAATATCAAAGTAATCTGCAAGTTTTTTAATTTTATCTGCAACATATCCAACACCAAGAGCAAAATGATGAGTTGGTCCTTCTTTTGTCCATCTTTCAATAAATGTTCTTACATCTGGTTTAAATTTCCCTCTTGTATTTGTATTTCCAGTTGCAGGAATTGGTCCTGGAAGAGATTTCCCTTCAGCAACAACCATTTTAAACTTTCCATTTGATTTTTGTGTTAATCCAAGCATTGTTATAGGTCCTGTCTTTAATTTATATTCAACAGATGGTCCAAAACCCCTTTTCCCATGATATACCTTTAATTTTCTTAAAACCGGCTTCCCATCCGCAACCAGTAGATGATGAGGACCATCATGTCCAACAAGAACAAAGTCATCTCTAAAATCAATAGGATGAAATTCTGCAAAGGAGCCACCTGCTTTAAATCTATCCATTATAAGCATAGCAACACAATTTTTTAAATCAAGTTCACCAGAAACAGGATATCCCCTGCTTGTAAGGAGTGAATTTCCAATAATCATTGCTGCATGTATTCTTTCATACTCATTTGCATCAAGTCCTCTGTAGTAATATGCAAGACCTGTAAGTTTAAATCTTTCAAAAAGTTTATCCATTCCGCATGAAACCCGTGCAGGCCATATTAAATCATCCTCTTTAACTTTATCAGTAATCGGGTCAACCTTTGGGGCTGGAAAATCAAATATCTTTTTTATAAACTCTATTTTTTCTTTAACCTCTTCTTCTTTAACTTCATCTATAAGTTTTTTTAAATCATCCATTTCAATATGCTCAACATGTAATTTAAAATAAGCATCAAACATTGTTGGGTCTGAATTCATATCAAGCATCCCCTCATAAACATGTCCTAAAAGTCCAATTCTTGAATTTTTGACTTCATTACAAACAGTTGAAACCTCACACCAATCTAAAATTTTATTCCATGCTCTCTGGTCCTCATATAGATAACCGACTATAACATCAAGCAATTTAATATCAGCCCTTAATAAAACACCTGCTATTTCTGGCAAACTCGTAACATTATCATTTTCAAGTTGTATTGCAGTTGTAGCATTTTCATAGTCCATTCCTAAGGTTGGTTGAAGTCCAATTAAAATACAAGGAACTTTTGCCCTTTGAATGACAGGTAAAGCATTTGCACTTGGAGAATATGTTGCAACATAACAGAATATAAGGTCAAGGTTTTCTGTAGCAAAAAAATTACCTGCTTCAAATGCTTTATGAGAATTATCGCACATATCTAAAAAAGGAATAATTTTACATTTACCTTTTTCTTTCAAATTTTCAATAAACCAGTAATAATGCTTCATAATTTTTTCTTTTAACCCAGGAAATTGAGACCAGTAAGAATAATGACCAATAGAAAATACACCAACTCTTCCACTTTTATATTCTCTTCTCTTTAAAAGTTTTTCAATTTCCAAATTTTGCTGGTAAATCAATTTTCCCATCTCCATCAAAATCTCCCTTTTTATAGTTTTGAATATTTAAATCTGATCCTATATCCTTTCCATCCTCGCTTTTTTTATAACCTGATGAACCTTCCTTTAACTTTAAATCCCATATACATTTTGAATTATTTTTCCAGTTAAAAACAAAAAGTTCAAATTCAGGTATTTTATCTAAGGCAGGTTCAATAACTATATAATTCTGTCCAACTTCTTTTATTTTTCTCATAACACCATCCATATTTATTTCAATAAAATCACCGGTATTCCAACCGTTTAAACTTTCTCTTAAAAATATCTTTTCTTTTGAATTTTCTGACCAACCAATTGAAAATAAAGTAGGTGCATTGACAAATTGAGGTATCTCTCCAAAACTATTCAGTTCTAATTTATCATTTCTTAAGTTAGATAAAACCTGTGAAGTTCTTGTTCCTATCCAGAAAAGATTATAATCGGCAGAAAATGTTGGTCTATGTGTAATACCATAAACTATTGGATACTCATGCATAGGCCAAATTATATTGTTATATATTTTAACTCCTTTTGCAGTAATATTAAATGGCCCATAACCTGTTGCAAGAATTGTATTATGATTTATCTCAACATTATCTGGTGGTAAACTTTCCCATTCCTCCCATTTTTTCTTATCTTCTTCAGTTACTCTTTTCCTTCCATATACAAGTCCTGATTTTTGACCACCAATAATCAGTGAAGCTGCACCTGAACCAATAACAATATTATTTATAAGTTTTATATTTGAAACATCTGAAGACATCAATGTCTGAACTGAAATAATCAAAACATTATCACTTATTTCAATTCCATCAACATCTTCCCAGAATTGAATATTATCTGGATGACCGAACATAAAATGGTGGTGGATATAATTTTTTGATATTTTTAAATTCCTAACACTTCTAGCACAAACTACACCATCAATTTTATTCCAACCGATATCATTTTTTTCAATTTTTATATTTTTTGCTCCCCCTATCACAATACCATATGAATTCCCTCTAAAAATAGAATTTCTAATCTCAATATTTTCTCCACCAGTAATTCCAATTCCATATCCATTACAATCATGAAAATAGCAGTTTTTAATTGTGAAATTTTTCACAATACATGGACTACTACCTATCCCTCTATAATTTGAAAAACAAATTTCAAGCCCATCAAGAATTAAATTTTCACTTTGATGAGGATTTATAAGATTCCCTTTATTTACAACTTCAGCAATAACTTCTCCTTTATCATCAAATTTTGTTGGCCATAAAAAAATCTTATATCCTGTCTCTGTCTTTATGTATGCATAATCACCTTCTTTTTTAATAGCGAGTGGATGATTTGAAAAGTAATATTTATCTCTATTTACATCTATTTTAGGAGAGTAGAATGACCAATTATTTTTCAAAACGATCTTTTTTTCTTCAGGATAAAATTCAAATTCAGTATGTTTTGTTATTCCACCACCAGCACCATACAAAGCACATAAAGTCCATCCTTTCCATGCATCTTTATCTTTCTGATTTAAATTTATCTCATCATAAAAAACATTATTACCTTCTGCCTTTGTAGGTCTCCACCAGCCCTGTTCAGGAATTCTCGCAAGATTAAGTATCTTCTCACCATCAGTTAAAATTTCTGGTAAAAATTTTGTTTCACATACATAAATATTTTGAAAATTCTCATTTCCAAAAACTTCTTCCTTCTTGCATTTTCTCCACCCTGAAATTTTTTCACTCCCTGTTATAATAACCCTCTCATTTTCTTCTGCTTTAATTAAGATTGGTTTTGTATCTTGGCCTTTTTTGTTAATTCTCAATTCTTCTCTGTAAATTCCTTCTTTAATTATTAATGTATCTCCAGGTTGTAGAATACTTATTCCTTTTGAAATTGTTAAAAAAGGTTGTTCTTTTGTCCCTGGATTTGAATCACTTGCTTTCGGATTTTTATTATCCACATAGTAGATCTCACAGAAAATAAATGTTGAAATAAGAAATAAAAACATAATAATTTTATTTTTCATTTTTATTCCCTCCTTTAAACTCATAGGGTCCTATATCCCATCTTTCTCCAACAGGTCTTTTAACTCCATCCTTATCTGTATCAAAATGTTCACTCAATTCTATACCTGAATCAATTGCAGGGCTCTTTTCTTTTAGACGATAATCTCTCTTTTCTAAATCATAAAAAATCTTTTTTAAATCTGTTTCTACTTTTTCTCCATCTGATAATTTTATATTTTTTGCTTTTTCAGTTGTATAAATATTATGACTTCTTTCACAATTCCATAAAATTCCATCAGTTATATTGTTTTTAAAAATAATTCTGCAATCACCTCTTACAAGTAAACTATCATTACTACTTCCAAGAATTGCATTATTCAGAATATAAATATCTCCTTTCATCCCTCCCCATCCAGCAATCACATATCCAACTTTTTCCTCTCCATCAAATATATTGTTATAAATCTTAAGGTCTTTTGAATTTTCCATAGTAAAAGGTGCATTTGAATCAAACACATAATTATTTCTTACAATTATATTCTCACAATTTGAATAAACAGAAATCCCGTTCGCATGTGTTCCTTTACATCCTTCAACAATGTTATTTTCAATTATACTATTTTTTGCTCCCATAAACCAGATACCTTGCCTTGAAGCCCTTTTAACATAATTTTTTCTTACCATAATATCTTCTCCACCAGCCAAGATCCCAACACTTCTTATACAATCAAAAACTACATTATTCTCAATAATTCCGTTTTTTCCACTAACTTGAGTTGCATACCAATCATCAGATTTTAGTTTTCTAACTTCATTATTCCTTATAATAAAATTTTCAGGAACTGGCACATTATCGGATGATCTATAAACTCTTATTCCCATAACAAAATTCTGTATTATAAA
>JAMWCJ010000015.1 GCA_023818645.1 Candidatus Omnitrophota bacterium
CCCTCAGGAGAAGTAAGAATGTTTGACCTTAATTGCTATGCTTCAATTGGACAGGTGAGTAATCCTGAATATAAATATATATCTTTTGGAAAAGCAGGTAGAATAAGAAATCTTGGGATAAGACCAACAGTAAGAGCAACAGCAATGAATCCTGTTGACCATCCTATGGGTGGTGGAGAGGGTAGAGGAAAAGGGCATGAACCACAAAGTCCAACTGGAGTACCTGCAAAAGGATATAAAACAAGAAAAAAGAAAAAACCATCTGATAAATTAATATTGCAAAGAAGGAAAAAGAAATGAGGGCAAAGAAAAAAGGTCCTTATGTTGATAAAAAACTTTTTGAAAAAGTTTTAAAACAAAGACAATCAGGAAAAAAAGGAATTATAAAGACATGGGCAAGGAGTTGTGTTATAATTCCTGAATTTGTTGGAACCACTTTTGCTGTTCATAATGGAAGGACTTTTGTTAATGTTTATGTTACAGAGAATATGGTGGGTCATCGTCTTGGAGAATTTGCTCCTACAAGGACTTTTAGAGGGCATGGTGCTCATACAGAAAGAGCAAGAGAAAAGAAATAAAGGGTGGTAAAATGATAGTAAAAGCGAAGGCAAGATATGTTAGAATAGGGCCAAGAAAGTTAAGAAACATTGTAGATTTGATTAAAGGGAAAAAAGTTGAAGAAGCATTTGGAATTTTGAGAAATCTAAAGAAAAAAGGATCAAAAATTCTTGAAAATGTTATTAAAAGTGCAGAAAATAATGGAAAGAAGAAAGCAGAAGGTATTGAATGGAGGATAAAAAATATAATTATTGATGGAGGTCCAATGTTAAAGAGATATAGAGCAGCACCAATGGGAAGAGGTGTTATGGTGAGAAAAAGAACAGCACATATTACTGTTATACTTGAAGGAGAGGAAAAATAATGGGACAAAAAGTTAATCCTGTCGGATTAAGAATCGGAATAGTTGAAAATTGGAGAAGTAGATGGTTTGCTTCTAAAAAAGAATTTAAAGATTTGTTGAAAGAAGATATTTTAATAAGAGATTACATAAAAAAGAGATATCCGAGAGGGACAATTTCCAAAATTGAAATTGAGAAAACAGATAAAATAAGGATTAGGATATACACACCAAGACCAGGAGTAGTTCTTGGAAGGAAAGGAGCAGAGATTAATCAGTTGAGAGATGAGTTATATGAAATTTTTAAAAAACAGATAACGATTGACTGTATAGAAATTAATCAGCCAGGAGTAAGTGCCCAGTTTCTTGCAGATAGTATTGTTATACAACTTGAAAAAAGGGTTCCACATAGACAAGCAATTAAGAAAGCAATGGACCTTGCAATGCAATCAGGTGCAAAAGGAGTAAAAGTAAGAATTTCAGGAAGAATTGCTGGCGTTGAAATAGCAAGGAGTGAGCAATATATTATGGGGAAAGTTCCGCTTCATACTTTGAGAGCAAAGATTGATTATGCAACAAGTACTGCTTTCACAAGAAGTGGGACGGTTGGAATTAAGGTATGGGTCTATCTTGGAGAGATTTTAGAAGAAAAAGGAGAACAAGATGCCACTAATGCCTAAGAGAGTTAAATATAGAAAAATGCAAAAAGGTAGGACAAAAGGACGAGCAGAAAGAGGAAATAAACTTTTTTATGGAGAATATGGTTTAAAAATCCTTGAACCTGGGAGAATAAGTGCTGCTCAGATTGAAGCAGCAAGGATTGCAATAACTCATTATTTAAAATCGAGAGGTAAACTTTGGATAAGGATTTTCCCTGATAAACCAGTAACTAAAAAGCCAGCAGAAAGTAGAATGGGTAAAGGGAAAGGAGATGTTGAGAAGTGGGTTGGTGTAGTTTTACCTGGTAAAATAATTTTTGAAATTGCGGGTGTTTCTGAAGAACTTGCAAGAGAAGCATTGAGAAGGGCATCTCATAAAATTCCATATAAATCAAAGTTTGTTAAAAGAGTATTTGTTTAGTTAAAATTGAGATTTTTTCAAAAAAATATTATAATATTTTTTATTTTTTAAATTAAAAGGGATGGATATGAAGAAAGAAGAATTTACAAAATGGAAAGAAGCGACAAAACAAGAAATTGAAAATAAAATTTTTGAACTCAAAAAACGACTTTATGAATTAAGAAATCAATTGATATTAGGACAGTTAAAAAACTATTCACAGATTAAGGAAATAAAAAAGGATATAGCAAGATTAAAGACAATACTAAGGGAAAAAGAACTCGGGGTTAAAAATGAGAAAAAAACTGATTGAAAAAACTGGAATAGTAGTAAGTGATAAGATGGATAAGACAAGAGTTGTGCTTGTTGAATTTATGATGCAGCATCCAATTTATAAAAAAACAATAAGAAAAAAAAGGAAATTTATGGCTCATGATGAAGATAATATTACAAAAGTTGGCGATATTGTTAGAATAATACAGACAAGGCCATTAAGTAGACATAAAAGGTGGAAAATTGTTGAAATTATTGGTAAAAAAGGAGTTACAATTGATTCAACTTCGAACAATGCTTCAGGTAGCCGATAATACTGGTGCAAAAAAGATAATGGTTATAGGGTTTATAGGGAGTTCAAAGAAAAGGTATGGATATGTAGGAGATATTGTTGTTGCTACAGTAAAAAACGCACTTCCTGATGGAATTGTAAAAAAGAAAGAAAAAGTTAAAGCAGTTATTATAAGAACAAAGAAAGAAACAAAAAGAAAAGATGGAACAATTATAAAATTTGATCACAATAGTGCAGTTATAATTGACAATGAAGGTAATCCAAGAGGTACAAGAGTTTTTGGTCCAGTTCCAAGAGAATTAAGAGATAAAAACTTTACAAAGATAATTTCTCTTGCACCAGAGGTTATATAAAATGAAATTTAAGTTGAAAAGAGGCGATATTGTTCAGGTTATAAAGGGAAAAGATAGAGGGAAAAAGGGTAGGATTTTAAAAATTTTCCCGAAGGATGGAAAAGTTCTTGTTGAAGGAATAAACTTTGTAAAGAAACATACAAAACCAAAATCTGTTGATCGCCAGGGTGGAATAATTCAAATAGAAAAACCAATTTCAATAAGTAATGTTAATTTTTTCTGCTTAAAATGTAGTAAACCAGTAAGATTAGGAATAAAATTTTTAGAAGATGGGACGAAAGTAAGATATTGTAAGGGATGTAAAGAAATAATAGAGGGAAAATAAATGGAACAACCAAGATTAAAAAAGATTTATAAAGAAAGTGTAGTTCCAAAGTTAATGGAGGAATTTAAATATAAAAATATTATGCAGGTTCCCAAGATTTTAAAAATAGTTTTGAATATGGGGATAGGGAAAGATGGTAAAGATGCGAAGGCAATTGAAGCAGCACAGAGAGAACTATCTTTAATTGCGGGACAAAAAGCAGTTTTAACAAGGGCAAAAAAATCAATAGCAGGTTTTAATGTGAGAAAAGGTGATATTGTCGGTGTTATGGTTACATTAAGAGGAGACAGGATGTATGAATTTCTTGATAGGTTAATTACAGTTGCTTTACCAAGAGTAAGAGATTTTGAAGGATTGCCAAAAAATTCAACAGATGGAAGGGGTTCATACACCATAGGGATAAAAGAACATGTAATATTTCCTGAGGTTGATTATAATACAATTTATAAAATACAAGGTATGAATGTTACAATAGTTACTTCAGCAAAGACACCAGAAGAAACAGTTTCTTTGTTGCGGGAAATTGGGTTACCAATAAGGAAGGAATAAAAATGGCAAGGAAGTGTTTTTTTGAAAAAGTTAAAAGAGGAGCAAAATTTAAAGTTAGGGAAAGGAATAGATGCTGGAGATGTGGAAGACCAAGGGGTTATTATAGAAAATTTGGTATTTGCAGAATTTGTTTTAGAGAACTTGCAGGGAAAGGTGAAATTCCTGGTGTAAAGAAAGCAAGTTGGTAAAGGAGGATTTTATGACAATGACAGACCCGATAGCAGATATGTTAACAAGAATAAGGAATGCAAATATGGTATCAAAACCGTATGTTGATATACCATTCAGTAATTTTAAAATGAAAATTCTTGATGTTCTTAAAGAAGAAAAATATATAAAGGATTATGAATTAATTGAGAATAATTCAAGAAAGTATATCAGAGTTCATTTACTTTACTTTGGGAAAAATAAAGCAATAACAGAGATAAAGAGAATAAGTGCTCCTGGAAGAAGGATTTATGTTTCTAAAGACAAAATACCTATTATAAAAAATAACTATGGTATAGCAGTTTTAACTACTTCAAAAGGAGTTATGAGCAGTAAAAAAGCAAAAGAAGTTGGAATTGGTGGAGAATTACTTTTCTATATATGGTAAGAAAGGGAAAATATGTCAAGATTGGGTAAAAAACCGATTGAAATTCCAGAAGGAGTAAATGTAAAAGTAGAAAATGGGAAACTTTTTGTTGAAGGGAAAAAAGGGAAACTCTGTCAAGATATTTTCCCAAATTTAAATGTAATTGTTGAAGATAAAAAGTTGTTTTTGAAAAATGAAGCAGATCCAAAAAATAAAAAATTGTATAGAAAGACAAATGCTCTTTGGGGTTTATTAAGGAGTTTAATTGTGAATATGATAAAAGGAGTAAATGAGGGATTTGAAAAGGTCCTTGAGATTCATGGAGTTGGATATAAGGGAGAAATACAGGGGAATAAACTTATTCTTTCAGTTGGTTTTACCCATCCTGTTGAAATAGAAATACCGAAAGAAATATCTGTAGAAGTGAACAAAAATACAGTAATATTTATAAGAGGAATAGATAAACAGAAAGTAGGTGAGTTTGCTGCAAAAGTGAGAAAGATTCGTCCACCTGACTCATATAAAGGGAAAGGGATAAGATATAGAGGAGAGTATGTAAGGCAAAAGGCAACAAAAGCAGGGGTGGAGGCGAAAAAATGAAACTAACAAGAAATGAAAAAAGAAAAAAAAGACATTTAAGAGTAAGAAAGAAAGTAAAAGGTTCATCTGAAAGACCAAGGTTATGTATTTTTAGAAGTCATAAACATATATATGCTTCACTAATAAATGACGATGTTATACCTAATAAAGTTATTACAACTGTTTCAAGTTTGTCTTCTGAATTTAAAAAACTTGCTTCAGATAGAAGTATTAATGGTGGAAATCTAAAAGGAGCAGAATTGGTTGGTAGATTGTTGGCTGAAAAAGCAAAATCATTTGGAATAGAGAGAGTAGTGTTTGATAGAGGTGGTTATAAATATACAGGGAGAGTTAAAGTATTGGCTGAATCTGCAAGAAAAGGAGGTTTAAAATTTTAGAAAAAGACAATATCGTTGGTGAAAAAGCAGAAGAAAAACAAATTGTAATTGAAATAAGAAGGGTTACAAAGGTTACAAAAGGTGGAAAGAATTTAAGTTTTAGAGCAATTGTTGTTGTTGGTAATGGTCAGGGGAAAGGTGGTTTTGGAATTGGTAAAGCAAATGAAGTTCCTGAAGCAATCAGAAAAGCAGTGGAACAAGCAAGGAAAAATATGATAGAAATTCCTTTGAAGGAAGGGACTATTCCTCATGATGTAAAAAGTAAATTTGGACCTTCAATTGTAATTTTAAAACCTGCTTCTAAAGGGCATGGAATGGTTGCTGGAAGGACTGTGAGAGCATTATTTGATGTCTGTGGAGTAAAAGATATTACATGTAAATGTCTTGGTTCAACAAATCCTATAAATGTTTTATATGCAACAACGAAAGCGCTACGTAAGATAAAGATAAGGAGTGACGAAAATGAAACTTAATGAGTTAAAAGTGCCTTTAGGAGCAAAACACAAGAAAAAAAGGCTTGGAAGAGGAGATTCATCTGGGCATGGAGGAACTTCAACTAAAGGTCATAAAGGACATAAAGCAAGAAGTGGTTATAAATTATCATTTAATTTTGAAGGCGGACAGATGCCTTTGGTTAGAAGATTGCCAAAAAGAGGTTTTACACATTTAAAAAAGCATAAAATTGAAATAGTAAATTTAAATCAGATTGAAAAATTATTTCAAGATGGAGAAGAAGTTACTATAGAAAAATTGAAGGAAAAAGGGCTCATTGAGAAAGGGCAATTTGTTAAAATACTTAGTGAAGGAGAATTAACAAAAAAATTTATAATTTTCGCACATCATTTTTCCAAAAAAGCAAAGGAGAAAATAGA
This sequence comes from Candidatus Omnitrophota bacterium, assembly GCA_023818645.1. GTDB lineage: Bacteria > Ratteibacteria > UBA8468 > B48-G9 > JAFGKM01 > JAMWDI01. Next base: position 6,173 of record JAMWCJ010000015.1, read on the forward strand.
GAAAGCAGGTGGTAAGGTTAACATTATCAAGGTAAAGAAAAATGTTTGAGGCATTTAGAGACACATTTAAAATACCTGATTTAAAAAGAAGGATAGGTATAACAATTTTACTTTTAACTGTCTATAGATTTGGATGTTACATACCTGTCCCTGGAATTAATGGTAAAGAACTTGCAAAAATATTTGAAAGTTCTGCAGGGACTCTTTTTTCACTGGCAGATTTATTTTCTGGTGGTGCTTTAAGTCAGGCAACAATTTTTGCTCTTGGAATTATGCCATATATTAGTGTTTCAATTGTTCTTGAACTACTTGCATCTGTTGTACCTTTTTTTGAAAATATGTTGAAAAGTGGTGTTGAAGGTAGGAAAAAACTAACACAACTTACAAGATATGGAACAGTTGCTTTGTGTATTTTTCAGGGTTTTGCAATAAGTTCTTTTCTGGAGAATCCCGAGCACTTTGGAGGTCTTGTAATAGTTGCAAATCCAGGGTGGTTATTTCGTATTATAACAACCCTTACATTAACAACAGGGACAATTTTTCTTATGTACCTTGGAGAACAGATAACAGAAAAAGGTATAGGCAATGGTATTTCTCTGATAATTACAACAAGTATTATATCAAGAATGCCTGTTGCATTTCATAGAATGGCAGGACTTGTTAGCGCTGGTGAAATAAATATTTTTGTTGTTATTATACTTATTGCTTTAATTTTTGGAGTGGTTGCTGCTGCTATTTTAATAAATGAAAGTGAGAGAAGAATTTCAATACAATACGCGAAAAGAGTGATTGGTAAAAGAGTGTATGGAGGGCAATCAACATATCTTCCAATAAAACTAAATCAAGGCGGTGTAATTCCTCTGATTTTTGCAATAGCGATTTTGACATTCCCTGCAACAATTCTTTCTTTTGCTCAAAATAAGTTTTTAGTTAAGTTATCAAATATTTTATCTCCTCAACAGCCAATCGGTATGTTTTTATATGCTATTTTAACAATTTTCTTTTGTTATTTTTATGCTGGAATTATTTTCAATCCTGATAATATTGCAGATGATCTTCAAAAGTATGGCGGATTTATACAGGGAATAAGACCTGGAAAGTCAACAGCCCTTTATCTTGAAAGGGTTTTGAATAGATTGACTCTTCCTGGTTCTATAATGCTTGCTGCTATTGCTCTTTTCCCATATATACTTATGCATATTTATAGAAAAATTCCTTATATTGTTGCAAGTATTTTTGGAGGGATTGGTCTTTTAATAGTCGTTTCTGTTTTGATCGAGACAATAAGACAGATTGAAGCACATTTATTATTAAGACATTATCAAGGATTTATTAAAAAGGCAAAAATAAAATGAAAAATATATTTATCTTACATGGTCCACCTGGTGCTGGTAAAGGAACAGTTGGTGAAAGATTGAGCAAAAATCTTAATATTCCACTGATTTCAACTGGTGATTTATTAAGAGAAAATGTGAAAGAAAAAACAGAATTGGGTTTAAAAGCAAAAAAGTATATGGATAAAGGAGAACTTGTTCCTGATAAAATTGTGATATCTATTCTATTAGATAGATTAAGTAAAGATGATTGTAAAAATGGATTTATACTTGATGGTTTTCCAAGAAATATAAGTCAAGCAAAAAATCTTGAAAAATATATAAAAAATGAGAAAGTAAAAGTTGTTTATCTTGAGGCAAATGATGATTTTCTTGTTAATCGTCTTTCAAACAGAAGGATATGTGAAAATTGTGGAGCAATATATCATCTAATAAATATACCACCAAAAGTTCCAGGGATTTGTGATAAGTGTGGTGGTAAATTAATTCAAAGGGAGGATGATAAAGAAGAAGTTATTAGAAATAGATTGGCTGTTTATCATAAATTAACTTCTCCTTTACTTGATTATTATAAAAAGAAAGGTGTTTTATTTGGTGTTCGGGGAGATGGAGAGTTAGAAGATACAGTAAAACAAATAATTGAAATTTCAAAATTATGACTAAAAGGGAAATAGATATGGTTAGAACTTGTTGTAAAAAGGCCAGAGAGATAATTGAAGAATTAAGAGAATATTTAATTGAGGGTATTTCAACTTATGAAATTGAGTTAAAAAGTATTGAATTGATGAAGAAAAAAAATGTAGAGTCGGCTTTTAAAGGTTATAGAGGATATCCTGCCAATATATGTATTTCAGTTAATTTTGAAGTTATTCATGGACTTCCAAAGAAAGGTAAAATATTAAAAAATGGAGATATTGTCTCACTTGATGTAGGTGTTAAATATAATGGTTTTTATGGTGATTGTGCAGACACTTTTCCTATAGGTAAAATAGAGGTAAAATATATAAAGTTAATAAAGGTAGCAAGAAGGTCATTTGAGAAAGCATTGAAGGAAGTTTATGCTGGTTCTAAAACCGGTAATATAGGTTATGTAATAGAAAATTATGCTAAAAAAAATGGTTTTTCTGTAATAAAGGAGTTTGCAGGTCATGGTATAGGAAAAAATTTGCACCAAACTCCAGAAGTCCCAAATTTTGGATATAAGGGAGAGGGAGATACTTTACGCGAAAATGAGATTATAGCAATAGAACCAATGATAACAGAAGGAGAAGGAGAAACAGAATTACTTGAAGATGGTTGGACAGTAGTTACAAAAGATAGAAAATATGCTGCTCATTATGAAAATTGTGTTCTTATAAAAAAAGATGGATATGAGGTATTAAGTTAAAAATGGTTAACGAAGAAAAAATTAGAATAGAAGGAGTAATAAAAAAGGTTTTACCTGCAACAAATTTTAAAGTGGAATTAGAAAATGGTCATGAAGTTATTGCGCATTTATGTGGAAAGATGAGGATGAATTATATAAAAATTGTTCCAGGTGATAAAGTAATAGTAGAAATTTCACCCTATGATTTAAAAAGAGGGAGAATTATTAAAAGATTATAAGAAAAGAGGGAAAAGATGAAAGTTAGAGCATCTGTAAAAAAAATATGTCCGAAATGCAAAATAATAAAAAGAAAAGGTGTTGTTAGAGTTATTTGCAGCAATCCTCAAGATGGACCAAAACATAAACAAAAACAGGGATAAGGAGGGTAAAAATGGCAAGAATTCTTGGAGTTGAAGTACCCGATAATAAAAAGGTAAGAATTGCTTTAATGTATATTTATGGGATAGGAGATCAAAGAGCAGAAGAGATAGTTAAAAATACAGGTGTTGATGGTGAAAAAAGAGTTAAAGAATTAACAGAAGAAGAACTTGGTAAAATAACTTCATTTATACAAAAAAATTACAAAATAGAAGGTGACTTAAGACAGGAAATTACACAGAGTATAAGAAGATTAATTGAAATAAATTGCTACAGAGGTATCAGACATAAGTTATCTTTGCCTGTTAGGGGTCAGAGGACCCGTTCAAATGCAAGAACGAGGAAAGGACCAAGAAAAACAGTAGGGGTTGTGAGAGATAAAGCAGCAAGAAAAGCCATAAAACAACAAAAAGAAGAAAAATAAGGAGGTAAAAGGTGCCGAAAAAATATATAAAAAAGAGAAAAAAGAAATTTGCTGTTCAAAAAGGAGTTGCTCACATTAAAGCTACTTTTAATAATACTATTATAACTATTACAGATCCACAGGGAAATGTTTTGCTGTGGGGTAGTTCAGGGACAAGTGGTTTTAAAGGGACAAGGAAAGGAACTCCTTTTGCAGCCCAAATTGCAGCAGAAAACATTGCAAAGAGAGCACAGGCATTATATAATATGAAAGATATTGATGTTAGGGTTAAAGGTCCAGGACCTGGTAGAGAAACAGCGATAAGAGCGTTACAAAGTGCTGGTTTAAATGTTGTTTCAATTAAAGATGTAACTCCAATTCCTCATAATGGATGTAGACCACCAAAAAGAAGGAGAGTATAAGAAGGAGGGAAATTTATGGCAAAATATATAAAACCACTATGTAAAATATGTAGAAAATTTGGAGTAAAACTATACTTGAAAGGAAGAAGGTGTGAAAGTGATAAATGTGCTCTTGATCCAAGAAAAGGTAAAATTAGATTAATACGACCTAAAAAAATGTCAGAATATGGTCTTCAGTTAAGGGAGAAAAATAAAGTAAAAATATATTATGGAGTGATGGAAAGACAATTTAAGAGATATTTTGAAATTGCGAAAAAACATAAAGGAGTTACAGGAGAGATATTACTACAATTACTTGAAAGACGGCTTGATAATGTTATATACAGAGCAAATTTTGTTTATTCAAGAAAAATGGCAAAGCAACTTATAAATCATGGTCATGTAATTGTAAATGGAAGGAAAAATGATAGACCGGCTTATCTTGTTGAAATTGGAGATGTTATACAGATTAAATCCACAAGTAAATGTGTTAAAACGGTTAAAGAATGTATTGAGGAATATAAAACAAGAACGAAGCCTTTATGGTTTAAAGTAAATGAAGATACCTTAACGATAGAAATATTAAGATATCCAGATAGAAGTGAGGTTTCAATACCTATTGATGAGCAATTAATAATAAATCTTTATTCAAAATAAATAGTGAGGTGAAAAATGAAGGAATTTATTTATCCATCAAACTTTATTTGGGAAAAAGAAACACTGAGAAAAAATTATGGGAAACTAATTATAGAACCACTTGAAAGAGGGTATGGCGTTACAATAGGGAATGCTTTAAGAAGAGTTCTTCTTTCATCTATCCCTGGCATTGCAATTACTGGCTTAAGAATAAAAGGAGTTTTGCATGAATTTTCAACACTTGAAGGGATGAAGGAGGACATAGTAGAAGTCGTTTTAAATATTAAACAAGTTGTTTTAAAACCAATAATAAGTGAATATCCGCATACAATCACTGTTGAGATTTCTAATAAAGACGAAATATGTGCAGGTGATTTGGTAAACGATGGTTCAGTTGAGGTTATAAATAAAGATTTACATATTGCGACTATAGATTCAAGCAAAAAATATCAATTTGAAATTGATATTACAAAAGGTTTTGGATATTTACCTGTTGAAAAGATGAAAATTATGATTAAGAATCTTCCCTTAGGAACAATTCTTTTAGATGGACTTTATTCACCTGTGAGAAAAGTTATTTTTCATGTTGAAAATACAAGAGTTGAACAGTTTGTTGATTATGAAAAACTTATACTTGAAATATGGACAACAGGAGCAGTTACTCCAGAGGAGAGTGTTAAATATGCTTGTGGAGTTCTTAAAAAACAATTTGAACTTATTCTAAATGGTCAGAAAATAGAAGAAGAAGAGGAACTACTTGAGAAAAAAGAAGTAAAATATGACCTTGATATCCCAATTACTGAATTGAAACTTTCAACAAGAGTATATAATGCACTTGAAAACAAAAATATAAAAACATTAAGAGACCTTTTAAATACATCAATTGACACTCTTGAAGAAATTAAAAATCTTGGTAAAAAATCTATTGAAGAGATAGAAAATGCACTGAAAAAAATAGGGTATTCTCTTAAAACTCGCTCAGAAGATACTAAAACATAGAGGGAGGGAAAATGAGGCATAAGAGAGACACAAAGAAAAAATTGGGTAGAAACAAATCTCACAGGAAAGCGTTGATAAGAAATATGACAATAAGTTTTTTCCAAAATCAAAAATTAACAACAACTGTGCCAAAAGCAAAACAATTAAAAAGAACAATTGAGAGATTAATAACTCTTGGTAAAAAGGGGACTTTGTCAGATATAAGAAAAATAAATCAATTTGTAAACCATCCTCAAACAGTTAAAAAAATAGTTGATATTTCCAAAAAATATACAGATAGAAATAGTGGATATACTCAAATAATAAAAGTTGGGTTTAGAAGAGGGGATGGTGCTGAAAAGGCCATAATAAAACTTTTGTGAAAAAATGGAAAATAAAAATTTAAAAGTACTTGATTTGATTGACAAAAATAAAAATATTTATGAGATGATAGTAGAAGTTTCAAAAAGAGCACATGATTTAATTAAAGGTGCATTACCTTCAGTAGAAGTAAAAAAAAATGAAAACTTAGTACATATTGCAATAGAAGAATATTTAAAAAAAGACAAATTGAAAAATGAATGATCTTTTTACTCTTTTAAAATTAATGAAGGAAAAAGATGCTTCTGATTTACATCTGAAATTTGGAAGAAAACCTATTTTAAGAATTAAAGGAGAATTGATAGAGGTTGAACAATGGGAAGGTCTATTAACTAAAGAAGAACTTTTTAAAATTTTAGAGATAATTATGCCGGAAGAAGAAAAGGTTAATTTTAAGAAGGAGAGAGAATCAGATTTTGCTTTTGATAATCCTGAAGTTGGTAGATACAGAGTAAATGCTTTCTGGCAGAGAGGATATCCAAGTTTTGTAATGAGAAGGATAAAAGATAAAATACCAACAATTGAAGAACTCAATCTTCCACCTGTATTAAGAAAAATTGCTTTATATAATGATGGTCTTGTTCTTGTCACAGGTCCTACTGGATGTGGAAAATCAACAACACTTGCTTCTATGATTGAAATAATAAATAATGAGAGAGTTGAACATATAGTTACAATTGAAGATCCTATTGAATATCTATATACAGATAAAAAATCAATAATAAACCAGAGAGAGGTTGGAATAGATACACTTTCTTTTGCTTCTGCCTTAAAACATGTTTTAAGAGAAGACCCAGATATTATTTTAATTGGAGAGTTAAGGGATGTAGATACATTTCAAGCAGCGATAAGTGCATGCGAAACAGGTCATCTTGTTTTCTCAACTTTACATACAATAGATACAATAACAACAATTACAAGAATACTTGATTTTTTCCCTTCTGAACAGCATGAACAAGTAAGAAAAATACTTGCTTATCATTTAAGAGCAACAATATGTCAAAAACTTGTTCCAAAGAAGGATGGTAGTGGACTTGTTCCTGTTTGTGAAATTATGATAGTAACACCTGTAATTTCAAAACTTATTCAAGACAACAGAATAAATAAACTATATTCAGCAATGGCTGCTGATAAAGAAGAGGGAATGCTTACATTTAACAAACACCTTGTTCAATTAATTCAGAATGATATAATAACTCAGGAAGTTGGTTTTGCTGCTTCACCTTCTCCACATACTCTTGAGATGAATTTAAGAGGAATATATCTTGACGAAGAAACAAAAATTATTGGAGAATAAAATATCCTTCTGAAACCTGGTATGTTGATCTTTTGTTTCTTCCTTTTATAAATAATTCATTTGTTAAATTTTGATTTTTCGGATAAAATTGTTATAAAAAATAGAGGAGAAAGATGAAAATTTTAACAATAGGTGGTGGTGGAAGAGAACATGCAATCTGTTGGAAAATAAAAAGTTATTCTGAAAATTATAAAATTTATGCTATTCCTGGCAATGGTGGTATTTCTTTAATAGGAGAATGTATAAAGAGGGATTTAGGTAATTTTGATGAGATATTAAATGTTGTTAGAGAAAAGAAAATTGATCTTATAATTGTAGGTCCTGAAAATCCTCTTTCTGATGGTATTGTAGATTATTTTAAAGTTAAAGGATATAAAATTTTCGGACCAAATAAAAAAGGTGCAATTCTTGAATCATCAAAATGTTTTGCAAAAGATTTTATGAAAAAATATAAAATTCCAACTGCTGATTTTGAGATTTCTGCTTCATTTGAAGAAAGCATAAAAATTATTGAAAAAAGAAAAATACCCTATGTAATAAAATTTGATGGACTTGCTGCTGGTAAAGGAGTTAGAGTTATTGAAAATTATCAAGAAGGAAAAAATTATCTTGAAGAGATATTTATTAAAAAAATTTTTAAAGGAAAGGAAAAAGTTGTAATTGAAGATTGTTTATTTGGAAAAGAATTGTCTTATTTAATTTTTACAGATACAAATACATATATCCCTATGGTTCCAGCAAAGGATTATAAAAGGGTTTTTGATGGAGATACTGGACCAAATACAGGAGGAATGGGTTGTTATTCTCCACCTTTTTATTTTAATGAAAAACTTGAAGAAGAAATTAAAAAAAAGATTGTGGAACCAACATTAAAAGGACTTGAGAAAGAAAATATTGATTATAGAGGAGTTTTATATTTTGGTTTAATGATAACTGAAAAAGGTCCTCATGTTCTTGAATATAATGTAAGGTTTGGAGATCCTGAAACACAAGTGATTTTACCAAGGTTGGAAGGAGATTTAATAGAGATTATTGAAAGTACTATTGAAGGTGGTTTGGATAAAATAAAGATAAAATGGAAAGAAGAAAAATCATTATGTGTAATTTGTGCTTCAAAAGGTTATCCGGGTGAATATGAAAAAGGGAAAGAGATAAAAAATATTGCAAAGGTTAAGGATGTAATTTTATTTCATTCTGGAACAAAACTTGAAAATGGCAGAATATTAACAGATGGAGGTAGAGTTTTAGGAATAACAGGAATTGATAAGGATTTTGAAAATTTAAGAGAAAAGGTATATAAAGCAGTGAAGATAATTGATTTTGAAGGAAAACATTATAGAAAGGATATAGGAATTGAATAATGAAAAAAGTTAAAAAGAGGAAGAAAGAAATTAAAATTAAAGAAGTAAGCGAAGAATATAAAGTTGAAAATTATGTTGAAATTCCTTATAAAAAAACTTGTAATTGTCCTGAAAATTATTTAAGTTGTATATCTCCAAAAGAGTGGGTAAAAGGACAAGTTGCTATTTGGGAATTTTATTACGAAAAAAGAGATATAAGAGATAAAGAAATACATCCAGCAGTTTTTCCTATTGGATTACCACAAAAATGTATTGAAATTTTTACTCATAAAGGAGAACTCGTTTTAGACCCTTTTGTAGGAATTGGAACAACTCTAATTGCTGCGAAAGATATAGAAAGAAACGGAATAGGTTTTGACTTAAATCCAAAATATATAGAATTTGCCAAAAAGAGATTAGAAGAAACTCCAAAAATCTTTGAAAATACAAAACAAATTTTAATATGTGATGATGCTTTAAATATCCCAAAATATCTGAAAGAAAATACTGTTTCTCTTATTGTTACTTCTCCTCCTTACGCAACTTTACTTTTAAGGGAAAGATTGAATAAAAGTTTAAGATGTGATTTAAGAGAAAATAGATATTATAAAAAAATTCAGCAATATTCATTTAATCCAAGAGATTTAGGAACTATGCCACCAAAGGAATTTGCAAAAGCATTAGGTAAAATATTTAAAGGGCTTTTACCAATTTTAAGACCAAAAAGACATTGTATCATAAATTTGAATGATTTATGGGAAAATAATAAAAGATATCCAACGCATTGTTATGTAATTGAGGAAATGGAAAAGGTTGGTTATGAATTGAGAAATATAATAATTTGGGATAAAAGAAATTTAGTAAACAAAGTAGGAATTTTTGGATATCCAAGTAATTATATAACCTTAAGCACTACTTTTGAATATATACTTGATTTTTGGAGACCAAAGTGAATTTAGAAACTTTTGAAGACATTAAGAAAAAATTAAAAGAAATTAAAAAAATGGGGTTTATCAAAACACATAGAAGCGGACAAACTGGGATTGGAAAAACAATTGAAGATTTACTTGGTATTGAAGAAAATAATATTCCTTGGCCTAATGCATTAGGATGGATAGAATTAAAAGCAATTAGAAAAAGAAGTAAAAGTTTAGTGACTTTATTTACACTGGCACCTTCTCCTCCAAAAATAAATTCAGTTTTACTTGAAAAATATGGCTATTTTTCTTCAAAAGGAGAAAGAAAAATTTTACACACAACAGTAAACGGCGTTGATTTCAATTTAATTAAAAATGAAAAAGGTTTTAAAATTGATGTTACATCTGATAAAGTTAATTTAATTCATTATAAAGATGGTGTAGTCGCATATTGGGAAGAGAAAAAGTTAAGAGAAAGAATTGAGAGAAAAATGAGAAATCTACTTTTAATTAAAGCAGAAACACAAGGTAAAGGGGAAAATGAGAAATTTTGGTTTGATGAAGGGTATTTATTGAATGAATTTAATTTTGAAAAATTTAAAATTCTTATTAGAAAAGGAGTGATTTTAGTAGATATAAGAATAGGACAATATCCAAATGGAAGAACCCATGACCATGGGACTGGTTTTAGAATTTTTTCAGACAATTTAGATTTGTGTTATATAAGAAAAGTTAAAATTTTATAAAAAGGAGGGGAATTATGGAAAAAAGATTAAAAGCAGGAATAGTTGGAGCAGGTGGAATTGCTGATTATCATATTTCTGGTTATTTAAAAAGTGATGTAGAGGTAATTGCAATCAGTGATATAGATACAGAAAGAGCAAAAATTAAAGCAGAAAAATTTAATATTAAAAATGTTTATTCTTCATATAAGGAAATGATTGAAAAAGAGAATCTTGATATTGTTAGTGTTTGTGTTCCAAATAAATATCATTCAGAAATATCAATTGAATGTTTAAAAAATGGTATAAATGTATTCTGTGAGAAACCACCTGCTTTAAATGCAAAAGAGACAGAAAAGATGGTTAAAGCAGCAAAAGATGCAAAGAAAATATTAATGTTTGATTTTAATAACAGAGCAAGACCTGAATCACAAGTTCTTATGAAATATATTAAAAATGGAGATATTGGAAAGATAAATTCTGCACAGGCATTATGGATAAGAAGGTGTGGTATTCCAGGTTTTGGTGGCTGGTTTACACAAAAGGCACTTTCTGGTGGAGGACCTGTTATTGATTTACTTCATATGATTGACCTTGCTTTATATTTTATGGAGTTCCCAGAACCAGAATATGTATTAGCAAAAACATTTTATGATTTTTCAGGAAATCCTGATTTTAAAGGTCCATGGGGAATACCTGATGTTGAAGGTGGAATAATGGATGTTGAGACGAGTTCCCATGCTCTTATAACATTTAAAACAGGTCAGGTTTTATTTGCAAGAAATAGTTGGGCAGAAATGAATAAAAGAGAAGAAGTAAGTGTTACATTTCAGGGGACAAAAGCAGGTGGAATGATTAGACGACTTTTTGGTAGAGATGGAATAGATGATACAGCAATTGATGATTGCGAACTTTATACTATGGAAAATGGGAAACCAGTTAATAGAAAGATAATAGTTGAACCAGACCCAAAGATGGGAAGAGAAAGAGCAGTCATAAATTTTGTAAATACAATTAGAAAAAAAGAAGAGCCATTTTCAAAACCAGAACAAGCAATTATTCTTATGAAAATAATTGATGCGATATATAAGTCATCAGACGAGAAGAAACCAGTAAAAATTGACTAAACCAATTTTTTATTATATCGTCTAAATTATTTAATAGGGAAAAAATGAGGATAAAAACATTTATTATATTATTTTGTATCCTTTTCACTTCCTGCTCTTTAAAAAACTATGAAAAGCAAGTTGATAAAGAAGTGCATGAAATAATTAAAGCAAAAACAGAAAAAGTTAAAGAAACTAAAATTCCTGTAAAGATTTCAGAAGATATACAAAAAGAAACTTATATTCTTACATTAAAAAGTGCCTTAATTCTTTCCGCAGAAAAAAACAGGGACTATCAGGTAGCAAAAGAAAATGTTTATTTATCAGTTTTAGATTTAACTTACCAGAGATATTTATTTCAACCTCGTGTTACTTTTTCTGGGAATATTAATTGGAGTAAAAATTCTGATGAGAAAATAAGTTCAAATTTAAATTTAAATCTTATTAAGACACTTTCAACAGCAGGTCAAATATCATTAAACATAGGAGAAGCAATTTTAAAATATTTAACAGGAGATAAAGAAGAGGCCTTTCAATCAATTTTGTCTTTAAATTTATTCCAGCCTCTTTTTAAAGGAGCAGGAAGAAAAATTGCCCTTGAAAATTTAATTCAAAGTGAGAGAAATGTTGTTTATCAAATAAGGGATTTTTTGAGATATCAAAAAAGTTTTTCAATTGACATCACGAAGGACTATTTAAATCTTCTTCTTTATAAAAAGAGAATGGAAAACTATTATGCAAATTACATTAATCTTAAAACAACAAGAGAAAGGATAGAAATGCTTTCTGAAGCAGGAAGGATAGCACCATTTCAGGTTGACCAGGCAAGACAGAATGAATATAACGCTTATCAAAGATGGATAGATGCACAAAATCTTTATTTTAGTTCTCTTGATTCTTTTAAAATTAAACTTGGATTTTCACCTTCTTTTAATCTTGTTTTAGAAGATAAGGAAATTGAGACACTTTTTGAAAAACCATTGCCTGAGATTAAACTTGATATAACTAAATATATAGATTATGCTCTCCAGAATCGGCTTGATTTAATAACAGAATACGAAAAAGTTGAAGATTCGCAAAGAAAAGTAGAAATTGCCTTGAATAACTTGAAAAATGAAATTGACTTAAATGTTTCTATAAAAAGTACAGGAGATGTTAAAGCCAACCCAAATATTGATTTGAATAAACCAGAATATGATGTAGGGATAGATTTTAACATTCCTTTTAGTAAACTTCCTCAAAGAAATGAATACAAAAGAGCACTTATTCAATATGAGAGAACGAAAAGAAACTTTGATAAGAAAATAGACATAGTTAAGAAAGAGATTATTGATAGTTATAGAAATTTACAGGAGTCATATCAAAGTTATAATATTCAACTTACAAGTTTAAAACTTGCTGAAAAGAGAGTAGAAAGCACTGATTTATTACTTCAGGCGGGAAGAGCAACAATAAGAGACCTACTTGAAGCACAGGAAGCATATTTAGCAGCAAAAAATAATGTTATTAATTCAATTGCAAGTTTTATTCTTGAATATTTGAATTTCCTTTATATAACAGAAAAACTTGAACTTGACGAAAAAGGAATATGGAAAGGAGACATAAATGAAATACTTCAAAATATTTAAAAATAAGTTGTTTTTTAGTTTTATTCTATTAATAATTTTGTTTTTTGTTTTTTACTTTTTAAATTCAGGTAATAAAAAATTAAAAGACATAGTAACATATAAAGTAAAAAGAATTGATTTACCAATAACAATTCATGAATCAGGTAATCTTGTCGCTTTAAAGTCAACGAAAATAATAAATCAAGTTCCAGGTAGAAGAACTATTCTTGACATTGTTGAAGAAGGAACAGAAATAACAGAAGAGGATGTAAAAAAAGGGAAAATACTTGTAAAACTTGATTCTGATGACCTTGAAACACAGAGAGACCAGATGTTAATTACTGTTGAAAATAGTTATGCAAGTTATTTAAATGCACAGGAAAATCTTGAAATAGTAAAAAAAGAAAATGATAGTATGATGAAAAATGCAGAACTTAAAGTTAATTTTGCCAAAATGGACCTTGAGAAATATCTTGGAAGTTCACTTGCAAATCAGGTAATTGAAAAAAGAAATAAAGGAGAAAATGTTGAATATAAAGAACTTGTAAATAGTGAAAAACTTGGTGGAGAAGCATTAAATAAGAAAAGGCAACTGGAAAATAATATTGACATCGCAAAAGAAGAAGTTATAAGAGCGCAAAATCAACTTGACTGGAGTAAAAAACTTGCAGAAAAAGGATATATTACAAAAAATGAACTTGAAGCAGATAGGTTATCTTTAAAACAAAAAGAAGTAAGTTTTGAACAGGCACAATTATCTTTTCAACTTTTTATTAATTATGAATTCCCAAAAAATGTTGAGCAATTATTATCAAATTATCTTGAAGCAGTTGCTGAACTTGAAAGAACACAATCAAAATGTAAATCAAGGTTAATTCAGGCAGAATCGGATTTAAAAAGTAAAAGAGCATCTTATAGATTAAATGAAAAAAGGCTTCAGGAACTTGAAACAAATATAAAAAATTGTACTATAGTTGCTACTGCCCCTGGTTTTGTAACATATTCAACTACAACAGGTGGTTTTAGAGCATTTGCTTTAGGAACAACAATTCAACCAGGAGCAACAGTTTATCAATCCCAAGAATTACTTAATCTTCCAGATTTCAATACAATGGGTGTAGATGTAAAAGTTCATGAGGCAAGTATTCAAAAATTATCAATAGGTCAGATTGCAAATGTTAAAGTTTCTTCTATTTCAAATAGAATTTTTAAGGGAAAAGTTGTTCAAATTTCTAATATGCCAGACCAGTCATTGAAAATGTTAAATCCAGATGTAAATGTTTATATAGTAAAGGTAGAATTAATTGATAAAGATAAATTGATGCGTCCTGGTATGAGTGCAGATGTTGAAATACTTGTTAAAGAATTGAAAAATGTTATAGCAATTCCAATCGTTGCTGTTAATTTTGAGAAAGACGTTCCATATTGTGAAGTTCTTGAAGGTGGAAAAAATATAGTTAGAAGAAATATTAAACTTGGTGAAAGTAGTGAGACGATGGTTGAGATTAAAGAAGGATTAAAAGAAGGAGATATTGTTGTTTTAAGTTATAAAGGACCGACAAAAGGGGCAGTAAAAAAAGAGGAAATGGTTGAAAAGGGGAAAATAGAAACAAAAATTCCACAAAAAGAAACAAAAAGATGAACGATAAAAATAACTTAATAATTTTAATGAAGAATGTTGAGAAAATTTATAATCTTGGACAAGTTCAAGTTCATGCATTAAAAAATGTAAATTTAGAGGTTAAAGAAAAAGAACATATTTCAATTATGGGACCATCTGGAAGTGGGAAAACAACACTTTTAAATATTATTGGATGCCTTGATAAACCAACAAATGGAACTTATTTTCTTGATAGTGTAAATATAAATCAACTTGATGATAATCAACTTTCAGAAATAAGAAATAAAAAAATTGGATTTGTTTTTCAAAATTATAATTTAATTCCACAACTAAATGTGATTGAAAATATTGGATTGCCTTTGATTTATAGAGGAATTGATGAAAAAGAAATAGAAGAAAAAGCAAAATATTATGCTAATCTTGTTGGGCTTGGTGATAGAATGTATCATAGACCAACAGAACTTTCTGGAGGCCAGCAGCAAAGAGTTGCAATAGCACGTGCTCTTGTAAATGAACCTGTTATACTTCTTGGAGATGAACCGACAGGGAATCTTGATACAAAGACAGGCAAAGAAATTATGGAATTAATTAAGAAGTTAAATGAAATGGGAAGGACAATCATTATAATTACTCATGACCCCAAAATTGCTGAATATGGAGAGAGAATTGTTAAAATACTTGATGGTGAGATAATAGATGAAAGGTAAAATTAATTATTTATTGAGAATTATTAAAATTGGAATAAAAAATTTATATCTTCATAAATTAAGGTCTTTTTTGACTATTCTTGGTATTGTCTTTGGAGTTGCTTCTGTAATTGCTATGCTTGCCATAGGAGAAGGAGCAAGTTTTGAGGCAAGGGAAAAAATAAAAGAACTTGGTAGTCAAAATATCATTATAAGAAGTGTGAAACTTCCTGAAACAAGGATGACTCAAGAGGCAACAACTTTTGTAGGTGTTTATGGACTTTTAGAAAGCGATTATAAAATGATAAAAACAATTCCTTCAATTGATATTATAGTTCCTACATGGGAAATGAAAGAAGAGATTAGATATATGGAAAAAGGTATTCAAGGAAGAGTAGTTTGTACTTATCCAGAGTATAAAGATGTTATGAATATTGGGCTTGAAGTTGGGAGATTTTTAACTCAAATTGATATGGAATTGTTACAACCTTATGCTGTTATTGGATATTCAATTAGAAAAAGTTTATTTCCATCTGAAGACCCTATAGGAAAAACTATAACGATAAGGAATTATAATTTTAAAGTAATTGGCGTTGCGAAAGAAAGAGGAATTATAACAGAAACAACTGGTTTTACAGCAGAAGATGTTAATTTTGATATATATATACCATTTACAACCGGAAGGTCATATTTTGGTGAATTTGAAATTACTTCAAAACAAGGTCCTATTATGAGATGGGAAAGGAACTGGGTTAAATATCACAGATTTATAGTTAAAGTTAGTGAAACAGATAAAATTTTGACAACTTCTGCAATTATTGAAAATATATTAAAGACAAATCACAAAAAAGATGATTATGAAATTTTAGTGCCATTGCAATTATTAATGCAAGCAGAACATACAAAAAGAATTTTTAATATAGTTTTAGGTTCAATTGCAGCAATTTCTCTTGTTGTAGGTGGTATTGGAATTATGAATATTATGCTTGCCACAGTTACAGAGAGGACAAGAGAAATAGGAATAAGAAGGGCTGTTGGTGCGAAAAGGAAAGATATAATAAGCCAATTTTTACTTGAGACAGTGATATTATCTGCAACTGGTGGTTTTATAGGTATAATTCTTGGAATTTTAATTCCCAAACTTGTTACTAAATTTGCAGGTATGACAACAATTATAACATGGTGGTCAATTTTACTTTCTTTTACAATATCTGTTGGAGTTGGAATAACTTTTGGTATTTATCCAGCAAGAAAGGCAGCATATCTTGATCCGATACAGGCACTTCGTTATGAATAGATAAATTATTCAGCAAATTGTGTTATAAATAAGTTATAATAAAATCCTTTTTTTTCCATTAATTCTTTATGAGTCCCTTTTTCAACTATTTCTCCTTCATTGACAACAAGAATCAAATCAGCATTTTTTATAGTGTTTAAACGATGTGCTATTACAAAACTTGTTCTTCCTTCCATTAACTTGAGCATACTTTTTTGAATATCCATTTCTGTTTTTGTGTCAATATTGCTTGTTGCTTCGTCAAGAATTAAAATTTGTGGGTTTGCAAGAATTGCTCTTGCTATTGTTAATCTTTGTTTCTGTCCACCTGAAAGATTTACTCCTTTCTGCCCGATAAAAGTATCAAGTCCATCTGGTAATGTCTTAATGAAATCATAAATTTGTGATACTTTAAGTGCTTCTATTATTTCTTCATCAGTAGCGTTTTCATTTGCCCATTTCATAATTTCCTTTATTGTTCCAGAAAATATTAAAGTATCCTGGGTAACAAAGCCAATACTGTTTTTGAGAATAGATGGTTCAATTTCTTCAATATTTATTCCATCTATTAAAATTTCTCCTTTAGTTGGTTGATATAAATTCGCTATAAGATTTAAAAGAGTTGTTTTTCCGGAGCCAGTAGTTCCAACAATTCCAAGGGTTTGTCCATTTTCTACCTTAAAAGATATATTTTTCAAGGAGTAATTTTTTGATAAAGAACCATCATAAGAGAAAAAAACATTTTTAAATTCAATTTTTCCTCTAATATCAAAGGTCTGGTGAAATTTTTCTCTTTTAGATTTTACACAAGAAGGTATCTTTAATATTTCATTTATCCTTTCAATAGAAGCACCTGCTCTTGATATAAATATAAATAAATTGCTTATCATCATCAAGGACATAAAAATTATCATAAGATAGTTAATAAAAGCCATTATTTCGCCAACTTTTATTTTTTCATTTAAAAACATTTTTCCTCCAAACCATAAAACACTTATTATGCTTAAATTTATGATTATCATAACAATTGGACCCATTTTAACAATAAGATTTATTGCTTCTAATGAAGACCTCATTAATTCCTTATTTGCATTTTCAAAACGGTTTTTTTCATAATCAGTTCTATTAAAAATTTTGATTACTCTTATTCCAGCGAGATTTTCCCTGATTATGAGATTTAACCTATCAAGTTTTTTTTGCATAATTGTAAATAAATTGAAACTTTTCTTTGCGAAATGATAAAAAATTAATAAAAGGCAAGGGATTATTACAAGAATTATTAAAGAAAGTTTAAGATTTATTAAAAATGACATAATTATGCCACCGATACATAAAAAAGGAGCCCTTACAAGCATTCTTAATGAAATTAGAACAAGTTGTTGTGCTTGGGAAACATCATTTGTTAATCTTGTTATAAGGGAAGAAGGTGAAAATTTTGTAATATTTTTGAATTTTGAATTTAGAATTTTTTTAAATATATCATTTCTTAAATCGTGTCCAAAATTCTGGCTTGCCAAACTTGAAAATATTGTGCATCCTATTCCACCGATAAGTCCAATTACTGCAATTATAAGCATAGTAAAACCAGTATTTATTATTAAATTCAAATTTTCTTTAATAATTCCTTCATCAACTATTCTTGATAGAAGTTTTGGTTGTAAAAGGTCCATTATAACTTCAAGAATCATAAATATGGGGGCAAGAATAACTGCTTTTTTATAATTTTTCAGATAATAGAAAAAAATATCAAAATCAATTTCTTTAAATTTATTTTTTTTAATCATTTTAGTTTTATATTTAATTTGAAATTATAACACTTAATGATAAATTATAAATTTTATCTTGAGAATAATCCAGTCAAAAACTTTCTTTCTATTTAAACAAGTTTATATAAAAATTTGACTTTAAAAGTAAAATTAATTAAGATAAAAAACTATAAAAAGGAGAAAAATGTTAGAATATTTTTTTAAACCAAAAAGTGTTTGTCTAATTGGTGCTTCTAAAAATCCAGAAAAACTTGGATTTAAAATCTTAAAAAATATAATAGATGGCAAATATAATGGAAAAATTTTTCCTGTAAATCCTAATGCAGATACAATTTTAAATTTAAGATGTTATAAAAATATTTCAGAAATTCCTGATTTAGTTGATCTCGCTGTAATAGTAATACCATCTGATTATGTTTGCGATGTTGCAGAAGAATGCGGTAAGAAAGGAGTTAAAGGTCTTATAGTAATTTCTGCAGGATTTAAGGAGACAGGAGAAGAAGGAAAGAAGAAAGAAGAAAGATTAAAAGAAATAGTTCAAAAATATAAAATGCGGCTTATTGGTCCGAATTGTCTTGGAGTCATAGATACAAAAAATAAGTTGAATGCTTCTTTTGCTTTTGAAATGCCACCGGAAGGAGAAATATCATTTATTACTCAATCAGGTGCTCTTGGAACTGCTATTTTGGACTGGTCAATTAAAGAAAATATTGGACTTTCTAAATTTATAAGTTTTGGTAATAAAGCAGATGTAAATGAAATTGATTTAATTGAAGAACTGGGGAATGATCCTAATACAAATGTAATTCTTTTGTATATTGAAGGAGTTAGTGATGGGAAAAAGTTAATTGATATCGGAAAAAAGGTAAGTATTAAAAAACCAATAATAGTTGTAAAAGGTGGGAAAACAGAAAAAGGAATAAAAACAGTAAGTTCTCACACGGGTTCACTATCTGGTTCTGATATTGCTTTTGATGCAGCAGTTGAACAATCAGGGATGATAAGAGCGAAAACAGTTGAAGAACTTTTTGATTTATCTTTAATTTTTTCCTATCAACCAATTTTAAAAGGGGAAAATATTGGAATAGTTACAAATGCAGGTGGACCATCAGTAATGGCTGTTGATATGATTGAAGAAATAGGTCTTAAACTTGCCGAATTTTCGCCTCAAACTATAGAAAAATTAAAAAGTTTTTTACCATCTGCTTCAAATGTATACAATCCAGTTGATATTCTTGGAGATGCGAAGGCAGATAGATATGAAAAAGCAATTGAATGTGTTATTTCTGATGAAAATGTTGATGGAATTATGATTATTTTAACTCCACAGATAACAACTCAAATAGAAGAAGTAGCAGAATCTATTGTAAGGAAATCAAAACAATACGATAAACCAATAATTACATGTTTTATGGGTGGGAAAAGAGTTGAACAGGGTATAAAAATTTTAAAAGAAAATAAAATTCCAAATTATTTTTTTCCGGAAAGAGGAATAACTTCCTTTAAAGCAATGTCTGATTATAGAAAAGGTATAGAGAAAAAATTAAGGGGGAAAATAATCAAATTTAAAGTTGAAGTAGAGAAAGTTAAAGAAAAAATAGAGTATTTAAGAGAACAAAAAATTGAAATAATTGGAGACATTGAAGGTAGAGAGATACTTTCACTTTATGGTATAAATGTAATAAATTCTTTTTTGGCTAAAAATCAAGATGAATGTGAAAAATTTTTGAAAGAAAATAAAGGGATTTATGTAATGAAACTTGTTTCACCAGATATAATACATAAGACAGAAGCGGGTGGAATAAGATTAAATATAACAGAAGCAGAAGAAGGAAAAAAAGCATTTTTAGAGATAATAAATTCAGCAAAAAAATATAAACCAGATGCAGAAATTAAAGGAGTTCAGATTCAGCCAATGATTAAAGAAGGTATTGAAGTTATTATAGGAGTTAGTAAAGATATTCAATTTGGCCATTTGATCATGTTTGGTCTTGGAGGAATATATGTTGAATTGTTGAAAGATGTGTCTTTTAGAATAATTCCAATTACAGATATAGATGCAGAAAATATGATAAATGAAATAAAGACAGTTAAAATTTTAAAAGGTTTTAGAAATATGCCAAAGATGGATATAAATTCAATTAAAGAGACACTACTAAAAGTTTCCCAACTTGTTTCAGATTTTCCTATTATAAAAGAAATGGATATAAATCCATTAATTGTAAGAGAGAAAGGTTGTATTGCTATTGATGTAAGGTTTGGATTTGAATTTAATTAAAGGGGGGAGAGAATGATAGAAGGAAAAATTGTGAAAATAAGGTTTAAAAAGTATTATTCAGAGCAGAGATTGTGGGTTTTTATTGGAAAAGTTTTAAAATTTACTGATAACTGGATAATGATAGAAGGTAAAGGTATTATTGTAATGAAAGGGCAGGTATCACCTGTTGAGATAGATAAAGAAAAAAGGATTATAATTGTCCCAAGAGAAAACATTTCTCATATTAGAATTCTGCCAGATGACTTTGATATTGATAATATAGAGGTCATTACAAAAGGTTTAAGAATATTTGTTAAAGTAAAAAGTGGTCCTGATACAAGTATAAGTGAGATTTAAAAGGAGGGAATAAGATGAAAAATGGTAAGTATTTAATTGGTTTTATTGGATTTGGGGGTATTGCAAGAGGTCCACATTATACTGGATGGAAAAAATTACATGATGTTGAAGTTATAGGGGTTGCCGATCCTTTTGAACCAGTTAGAAATATTGCTAAAAATGAATTTGACATAAAATATGTTTTTGAAAATTATGATGACTTATTGAAAATTGAAGAAATTGATATTATTGATATCTGTGCACCAAATACAGTTCATTTTCCAGCGACAATTGCATCATTGAAGGCAGGAAAACATGTTCTTTGTGAAAAACCTCTTGCAGTTAATAAAGATGAGGTTGAGGAAATGATAAAGGAGGCGAAAAAATCAGGGAAAAAATTAATGGCGGCACAACATATGAGATTTATGAGAGAATCTGTTGCTTTAAAAAAATTGATTGATGAAGGAGAATTGGGAGAAATTTATTTTGCAATTGCTTATGCTTTAAGAAGAAGACACCTACCAACAAGTTTAACTTTTATAGACAAAAATCTTTCAGGTGGTGGGCCTATGTTTGATATAGGTGTCCATATCCTTGATTTAACATACTGGTTTATGGGCTGTCCAAAAGTTCATTCTGTGAAAGGGGTTACTTTAACAAAACTTGCAAAAAGGAAAGATATTAGAGGACTTTGGGGAGAATGGGATAGAGAAAAATATAATGTTGAAGATTTTGCCTCTGGATTTGTTAGATTTTCTGATAATAGGGCATTAACACTAACTTGTAGTTTTCTTGCAAATATGGAAGGGATAAGCGATTTTTCAACAACTCTATTCGGGACTGAAGGTGGAATAAGATGGCCTAATGGGAAACTTGCAAAAGAGAAAAATGGAATACTTCAGGATATTGAATTAAAACTTGATGTTTTGCCAAATGTTTCTCCCCATCATGAAGAAATAAGAATATTTCTTGAATGTGTGAAAGATGATAAAGAGGTTCCTGTAAAACCAGAAGAGAGTTTAGAAGTTATAAAAATACTTGAAGCAATATATATAAGTTCCGAAACAGGTAAAGAAGTTATTTTTAAATAAAAATTATTTTTCAATTTTTAAGATTTTAACTTCTGAATTCAAAACAAAAGAAGAGAATAATTTTGCATCCTTTTCTGAACCAACTATGTCTCCATAATGATATGGTATAGCGACTTTTGGTTTAATTGTATTTACTGCATTTGCTGCTTCTTCTGCATTCATCGTATAAGTACCGCCAACAGGAACTATAACTATATCAGCAGATATATTTTTCATTTCAGGGATAAAATCTGTATCTCCAGCAACATAGATTTTTTTACCCTCAATTTCAATTATATATCCACACCAGTTGCTTGCCCTTGGATGATAATTTTTATTGATGTTATATGCAGGAACTACCTTGACTTTCACCCATTTTAAATCAACTTCATCGTCTGGTTTAACATCTTTTTTTATCCCTGTTTTAATTCTTAATATTTCACGAGGTCCAATAATATTTGAATCATCTTTCACAATTTTATTAATATCATCAGGACTAAAATGGTCATAATGTGAATGAGTAATTAAAATTAAATCACCTTTTGGCTGTTCTTTTATAAGTTTCCATGGGTCAATATAAATATTTTTACCTCCAATTGAGATTAAAATTGAAGCATGTCCGAGCCATCTGATAAACTCAACCATATTTTCACCTCCTTTCTAATTTAATTTTACTGAGATTCTTTTTTATGTCAAATTCTGCATTTTCTCCCCTTTCCCACCTACGAGGTGGCCGCTGGAAATTGTTGAGAATTGAGGGAAAGAAAAGAGTATATTAATAAAAAAATTTTTTGTATAGAAAAATTAATCTACAAAATAATAAAATAAAAGATATGCCAAAACAATCCTTCCCAATTCATTTGCATGAACTGGATCTCTAAGGAATGTATCATAAGGTAAATTTGAGGTTTTAATATATTCTCCCCAGTATTTTTCAATATCAAAAAATTCAACTTTCTCCTGTTCCGCAAGTTTTCTTAATCTATCCCTATATGTATTTTCAACAATTTCATATGTCCATTGAGGATTAGTTCTTGGATCCCCTTCTTTTCCAACTGCTTTACTCATAACAATTATTTCAGGATTTTGTTTTTCTCTTACCTGTTTTATTACATTTCTTATTGATTCTACATCCTCATTATTGCTTATACCTCCAATTATTAAAAGGTCTGGTTTATAATCAAGGATAAACTTTTTTACTCTATTTTCCTTTTCGTAATACCAGCAACCAGTTCCACCTTTTACAGATGTTATAACTTCAATTTTTGCTTTTTGATACACACTTTTTACTAAAACATCATAAAAAGAATTTCCTATATCATTTATAATACTATCTCCAAGCATAACAATCCTAACCTTTTCTCCCTTTTTTAATTTACTTAGTGTTTCTGAAATATACTTTTTTTCAACTTTAAATTTTTTCACTTCAGGGATTTTCTCTTTTTCTTTATTTAAATATTCCGATATCTTATTATCTGTCGTTTTTTTAATAGATATCTCTTTTACTTTAAATGGTTTATTTTCTTTTTTAATCTTATGAAAAATAAGTTTTCCATACTTTGCTTCACATTTACCTCTGAAAAAGAATTGATTTTTAACAAATTCTTCACTGCTATCAAAACTTGAATAATTATCTGCTAGTAGTTGATTTTTATTTTCATCAAAGAAAAATATTGCCCAATAATTTTTATCGGGAGAGAGAGAATAAAATGTTAGTTCATAAAATTTAAATTCTTCAATTGGGAAAAAATCACTTTCCCATTTATTTTGATCAACATGTATTTCTTCTTTATATTGATAAATTTTATCAGAAGTTTTAATTCCTAAAATTAAAGATAAAAAGATTAAAATCAAAAATTTTTCCAAATTATCCCCCTTTGTTTAAAAAAAGAAGGTTAAATGAATTTAAATAAAGTATTTTCTTTATATCATTTTCTGAAAGTCCTGCACCAAAAAGAGAACCGATATAATAATGGTGATTGAACCACGGAAAATCAGTTCCAAATAATATTCTATCGCTTCCAATTTCTGAAACAATTTCTTCAAGAATACCTCTTTCATCAACAACAGCACATAATTCAAGATATACATTTTCATAATTCTTAATAATCTTTATTGCTTTATCCCATGAACCATGTAAAGAATGGCCTAAAATCAATTTTATTTTCTTATATTTTTTTATAATTTTTTCAACTTCTTTCTCGCCGCTATAAACACTATTTCCCCAGGTATGAGTTAGAATTATAATTTCATTTTCATCTGCAAAATCAAAAATATTTTTATATCTTTTATCAGAAAGTGGAACTCTATGGTAATCAGGAAGTAATTTAAATCCCACAAAAACATCATTATATTTTTCATAACTCTTAATATCATCTTTTACATAATA
>JAMWCJ010000087.1 GCA_023818645.1 Candidatus Omnitrophota bacterium
AAGAATTGCAAACTATAATAAAAGCCACAAGAGTCAAAGTAGAAAATTATTTTATAAACACTTTAAACGATTTAAAAAATAAATAAAAAGATATGTTGTTATTTTACATCGAATTTATAAGGTTTTCAAATATATAAAATTATATTGTTAAATATAAATAAAATGAAAGTTGGGAGAGTGAAGTGGTATTTTCAGAAACA
The DNA here is from genome assembly GCA_023818645.1 of Candidatus Omnitrophota bacterium. Lineage (GTDB taxonomy): Bacteria > Ratteibacteria > UBA8468 > B48-G9 > JAFGKM01 > JAMWDI01. Next base: position 201 of record JAMWCJ010000087.1, read on the forward strand.
TTGACTAAGTATTTAAACGAAAACGATTGGGAAAGAAGTATCTGTCCTGTTTGTAATAGAGGTTATTGGAGTAAAACTTATAATAAAAAGGAGAATTGCCAGCAAGTAGAGTGCGTACCTGAAGGAGAATATTTCTTTTCAAAAATCTTAAAGAAAAAACCACGATATCAACCTATAGATAAGGTTAATGAAGAGTTTATCGATTATTTTAAAAAATTAGGGTATACCGAGACAACACCTCGTGAAATATATAGAGGTAAAGATACGCTATTAACTATTTGTGGTTTACAAAGATGGGATGATGTATTTGAAGGTAAAGCACCTGTTACTTCGGTCAGATACGTATTCAATCAACCATCTATAAGACTTCAAGACTTAGAAAAAGTGCGTAAAACAGGTCGGCATCTTACCTCATTTAATATGTTAAGCATACAACAGTTTGATGCTAATTGGAAAAGATATGTTGACGTTCTTGATGACCTACTATCTTATCTGTCAGATGCACCTAAAATACCAGTTCAAGAATTAACAATAGTGGAAGATACTTGGGAAGGTGGAGCTTATGGTGGTTCATGTCTAGAATTCATGTTTGGTGGTATGGAAATTGGTACAATTGTTTATGTTAATAGACCACTTGAATGTGTTGATGTTGGACTTGGATTAGAAAGAATCTCTTGGCTTCTGAATAAGTCTGAAAGTATTTTTGACGTAGTTGGTCCAATTAGTGATTCAGAGTTTAAAGACTATGGTATTATGGATACTTACCGTACACTAACGTTGATGATAGGTCAGGGGATGAAACCAGGTAAGAAAGGAGTCGGATCAATAATAAGGAGTTTTATTAAAGATAACTTTTACGACTTAAGAAGGAGTGACTTAGACCGATTAGTTGAATTTTACTATGATCAATGGTCAAAATTTATAGAATTATATGTTCCTAAAAATGATGTAGTTAAAATAATACGTTCAGAATTAAATAGAGAATTAAATTCAAGAAAATTTCATCTTATTTCTAAATTAAAGAATGAAAAAGAAAATGGGTCAATTCTTTCAAGAGTAAATTTACCTTACGATAAAAACTCTATTTTTTTGCATGAAAACGGCATCTTTTCTATAGATGATGCGAGAGAAGAATATTCAAAAAGATTTTAGAAAGATTGCTAGCCAAAAGAAACATTTAAACTATTTATTTTGGTATTATTACTATTAAATAGTGATAAATATGAAAAGAAAGGAATTTCACTCTTTCCAAGATTGGATAAATGCTGGTGTAAACATTAGTCTTGATGATAAACAAACTGTATATAGACGAATGAAGGCATTAAACTTGCCTTGTGTAGAGATGAAAACATTTAACTATCAAGATTTATACAACACAAATAATGATATAAAAGAATTTATAGAAAAATATAAACCTATCCTAGTAACAGCATCGCCAAAAGAAAGAGGACATCCAAGAAAAGGTAGATTTGATATAGCAACATTAGAAGATCTTCACAGTTTTATCAAAGAATTAACTCCCTTGGAAAAGTATGATATTACTTTGATTCAAATGGTTCAAGGAATTGAGGATGGCTATGTCGGTACTGCAATAAGTGATGGCTATGGTGGTATACTTCTTGAGATATTAAAAGAAAATTATATAACCGATGTTCGTGAGTTAACTTCTACAGGTTGTGACCCTAATAAAATTAGCCGTATTTATGCGATTAACGGGCGTCTGATAAAAACTTCAGAAAAGGTACCATTTTCTGATGTAAGAAAGATAATAAAATCCATAGAACCTTTAAGAGGGTATTTTGAGTTTGTCAAAGGAAAAATTAAAAATAATATAGACATATTTTTTACAGATTTCCAAACAAACGAATTATTCATTCAAATACTAAAAGATCTTGAATATGTACGATTATAAATTATTTCTAAGCAAAATATTCATAACAAATCTTCAATTTTAATATTGGATTTTAATAAAATTTCTGGTGTAAACATAGGTTGAATAAATGCTGTTTTAGGTATACTTTTAGCTTCTATTAGTATACCACCCCTCTCCAAAATTGTTCGCAATTTTAGTTGTTTTTTGCATAGTGCAAATAGATTTTTTGGTAAAATCAATAAGGCTGGTATTTCTGAAGAAGGCTTTGGTTTTCTTTTTAACATCGCAAAAAATACAGGGCAAAATAATACCCACTTACCAGAAGTGTGAGGAAGACCTGGTAAACCCTTATAGATTTTTTCATAAATAATGATAGGTTTAGTTTTCTCAGCTAGGGTAATTTCTTTGATTCTTGAGTTGAAATTTATATATACTGTTTTCTTACTATCTATCAAATTTAACTTACATCCTATTTCCTCATCAGACTCTCTCTGCATAGCATCAATAAATGTTTCATTTTTTTCTAATCTACCACCTACAGCTGTGAATTTTATTAAAAAAGAATTATTTCTCTTTTCCCAGTATTTTTCTTTTTCTAAAGTAAACAAGTATCCGTCTTTATAACTAATTACTGCACTGACTCCTATTATTTTACTTATTTCTCTATATTTTTTTTCAAAATTTTTTATTAATCTATCATAAGAAAGTGCCAATTTAATCTACCTTTATTTCTTTAGACGCGATAAAACTAGCTGGCTGAAGCTCTATAGTTGCTGGTGGTTTATCCGTAATAGAATAAAAAATGTGTACAACATTAGGTAATTCTTTTAGAAGTCTTTTTTGAATTTTATTTAAAGCATCCCATGACATTTGGACTATTTTTGCTGTTTTGCCTCCATCTTTAGATTTTACAGCTCGGAGAATAATTCCGTATCCAAAAACCAATTTTCCTTTTTTCGTTCCAATTAGTTTACCTTCCATTAAAACTGGAAAAAATTGAAATTTTCTTATGTTTTTAGTTTCCTGTTCAACAATTTTTGTAGCTTTTCTTATAATCTTAACTTTTTCTTGGTTCACTTCACCTATAATTCTGACTGCAAATCCAGGTCCAGGAAATGGCGGTCGTTTTAAAAAGTTTGACGGTATTTTTAGTATCTGCCCTATTAACTGTACTTCATTTTTGGAAAGATTTTTTAATGGTTCAATAGTAGTTATGTTACTACACTTAATCTTTGAGATAGGTTCTGGAAAATCAGTCTTAATTGTGCCTTGAACTAGATAATGGACTCTTCTTTTTTTCATTATGTTTAAAAGCACCCCATAAAAGATGTTTCTAAATATGTCTCTTTTCTTTTTTGGGTCAGAAATCCCCTTTAGTTTATCAAATAAATTTTTTCTTACATTAATTACAATTAAGCTAATATTTTTCTTATTAAGAAATTTTTTTATTTCACTTAGCTCATAGCCTCTCATCAATCCTGTATCTACGTAAACAGCAGATAACTGGTTACCGATGGCTTTAAAAGCTAGAATTGTTGATACAATAGAGTCTAGACCACCAGAAACTGTAGCGATTACTTTATTTTTGCCAACTATTGATTTAATTTGTTTTACTTGTTTTTTAATAAAATACTCTGGTTTGAACATTGAAAAACACCTTAACTATTCTTTTGGTTCAACAAATTCAAACACATCACCTTTATAATTTTCAAAGGTATACACTCCATTATCGTATTTCAAGATATAATTATGAGTTATTGGTATTTTACCATGATAAGTTGGGACTACATACATTGGTAATGCCAATCCAGATATATACCCTTGTAACTTTCTTAATAACTCCGCACCTAATGCTACTTTAGTTACAAAGTGATGAGAACCCATCGTATCTATACAATGGAGTAAATAATAAGGTTTGACTCTTAACATCAGTAATTTTAGAAAAAGTTCCTTTAACACGTCTACTGTGCTATTAACACCTTTAAGTAAAACGGTTTGATTAAGTAATGGCAATCCTTTATCGGCTAATATATCACAAGCCTTTTTTGATTCTTTTGTTATTTCTTTTGGATGATTGAAATGAGTAATAATATATAATGGGCTATATTTGGATAGCTTTCTTGCTAACTTTTTTGTAATACGAGATGGTAGTACCACGGGAATACGTGTACCTATTCTAATTATTTCAATATGACTAATTTTTCTTAGTTCACTTAAGATATACTCTAATATTTTTTCATTTAAAGCTAAAGGTTCTCCCCCAGTAATTATTATTTCTCTTAATGATGTGTCATTTTTTATGAATCTTATAGCATTATCTATTTCTTCTTGTGTTAAATTTTCTTCTACTCCACCAACCCAAAATTTTCTAAAACAAAATCTACAATAGTTTGGGCAGAAATATGATGGGATTATTAATGCTCGATCAGGATAGCGGCGTCTCACACCCTTTACTGGTTCAGCCTTTTTTTCTTCAACAAGATTAGGTTTAAAAATTGGTTCTGTCAGTTCTTCTATGCTAGGAACTACCATTTTTTTTATCGGGCAATTGGGGTTATTCTTATCAATTAAATTGACATAATATGGAGTTATTGACATTCTGAACTTTTCTAGAACTGTTTTTATTTCATTTTTTTCTTTTTCAGATAAAACAATTTTTTTGTCTAACTGTTCTAGGGTTGTAATTTTATTTCTAAGTTCTTTCTTCCAGTCTACCATACAAACTAAAGTTGATAAGTTAGAGATAAAAAGTTATTTATCATATAATTTCCCTTTTCTAAACTTTAAACTTTAGTAGTTTAGCAATTTTAAAAAGAATTTTCTTATCCAATCCTCTTTCATCCCATTTTAGAAATATTAATTTTATTTCTTTATTTAAAGTTTTACCCTTAAAATTCCACCACTTCTTATGTAGCTCTTTAGCATAATCCAAATAAGCTACTCTTTGGATACTCATTATTCCATGTTTATCTAAGATTTTCTTAACCTTCTTTACCAGTTTATCTTGAGATCTTAACTTCTTCTTATCCATAAATTTCTTCAATTGTTCGTAAGTAACGTTAATTTTCTGCATACCAAACAGCTCCCTGAGCGAATTACATTTCAACCATACTTGAAGTATACTTCATAGCTAATCTTCCTTAAAGAGATATTCCATGTTCTTTTCTTTAGCAAGAGAAACAAACTCTTTCTTTACTTTAGGGTCTTTCTCTGCTAATCTTTTCAACAGTTCAAACATAAAATTTTCATACTTCTTTCTGTTTTCTTCAAGCTTTGCTACAGTTTCTATATCTAATGGAGAGCCACACTTTTTACAGAACTGAGAAGTCAGGTCGTTAATATCTTGGCATCTAGGACATTTCTTTAATTTCAACACAGTTTCTTTCTTATTCTTTTCTTTAGCTAAACCATGTATTTGCAGTAAAGCATTGTCAACATTTCTACCAGATAAGTGAACGTAAACTGAAGCCATCTTACTACTTTGGATCCAACCAAACAATTCCTTCATTTGAGCTTCTGTGAGTTTGTTTGCTAAAGATTGGCTCTGGCATGTCTAAAACTATGCGGGTTAATCCTCTTCTTAATTCCAGTTCTAATAGCGAGATCCTTTAGCATTTTCAGAGTAGAGTGATATCCTAATTTATTGAATTTATTTCTGGTTCCTATGGATATCCATAAAGAAGAATCGGAATTATCTTTCAAAGGATGGTTATTCAGCCAATTCATAAGTATAGGCGAAGAAGCTATTACCCTTACCCTTCTAGGACCTGTTTTTACCATTAACAATTAAAACAGCTCCATATTCATCAAACTGAACATTCTTTATTTTTCCTTCTGTTAGCATTTCTTCTGGTAGCCTATGGTTATTGTTCTTCAATCTTAGCTTAATCCATTTCACTTCTGGCGGAAAATAATCCGCTTGTTTTAACCATTTGTAGAATTTCCTTATGATAGCTTTGAACAAAAATTTAGTTAATTCAGCCAATCTTTGTTTTCTATCTCTTCTATCAGTTGGTTATGTCTTCTTTAGTGGCTTCTGTAAATGGTTTGTTCAAAATCCCAGCAATCACTCTTAATTGTTTTATTTCACTAAGGATAGTTGCTTGGCTTAATGCATTACCAACGCAATACTTATAGTAACTATTGATAACAGCTTTATTCTCGCTACAAATACTACTTTCTTCTATCCTTTCCAATTCTCTTTCTATTTTCCTCTTCCAATTGTAGATGTCTGCCATTAATTAACCTAGACCTAGGACCAGCTCATAAAGATTATTAACTTAGAACTGAGACTAAGATTAAAGATTTAAGTCTTAGTGTGAAAGATAAATTATGGTCATAGAAAGCTTGGAAGATGAGTTGGAGGATGTTGAATTGGCAAAGAAAGAAGAGCAAGAGCAAGCAGAGCTCCAGAGGAAAGTTATAGAGAA
>JAMWCJ010000088.1 GCA_023818645.1 Candidatus Omnitrophota bacterium
AAGTTTTTCTTTTAACTCCTGATTTATTAAATCCCATGGCGGAGAAATGACATTGCTAATATCTTTAATTTTATCAAGATTATATAAAAGACCTTTAAAAGGTCTAATTTCAATCATTTTTCTCCTGCTTTTTTTCAAGATTTAAATATATAATGACTTTTGACTTTTCTCTTAATTTTTTATACCAATCCTCAAAATATCTTTCTTTTTTCTGCCATAAAAGCATTTTTCTTATATTTTCCTTATCAATTTTTTCATTTCCTGTAAATTTTAAATAATCTTCTATTTCTTTTTCACTTACATCTATATTAGTTTCAGACACTACCTGTTCTTTAAGTTTTTGTAATAAAATTTCTTTTTTAATCTGTTCTTCAATTTTTGCAAGTTCCTCATCCGGATAATTACTTATTATTTGTTTAAACTTTTCTTCGTCAAAGGCACCTTTTTCATTTTTAAAAACAGGGTCTTGCTTTATTACGCTTACTATTTCATTTTTATATACTCTTATTCTTCTCTTTCTTGCTTGCTGTAATAATAATTTTTCTCTAATCATGTTTTCTAAAACACTTTTTTCAATATTTAATCTGTTTTTAATTTGATTGTAATTTTCACCAAAGATTTCTTTATATCTTTCTTCTACTTTAAACAACTGGTCATAAAATTCTCTTAAACTTATTGGTTCTCTATTTATAATTGCTGCATATTGGGATTTCTTATCCCCTCCAATCCCAACTCCCCATAAGAAAAAACCAGGGATAATAAGAATTGTTACTATCCAGAGAATAATTCTAACATTTTTTCTTTTCCTAAAGAATTTAAGAGCCATTTTTTTCTCCTTTTATTATAATGACAAATTCTCCTTTTTTCTTTCCTTTTTTAAAAATTTCAAATACTTCTTTAACTTTTCCTCTTATAACTTCCTCAAAAATCTTCGTCAACTCTCTGCAAACACAGATTTCATTTTCTGGCATAATTTCATTGAGTAAACTCATGGTCTTTTCTATTCTATGTACTGATTCAAAAAATATAACTGTTTCATCTTTCTCTTTAAACTCTTTAAAGATTTTCCTTTTTTCATTTTCTTTTCTTGGTAAAAATCCTAAAAAATAAACTCTTTTTAAAGGAAAACCTGAAATACTCATTGCTGCTGTTAATGCAGAAGGTCCTGGGATTGAAACAACTTTTATATTATTTTTATATGCTTCATTTAAAAGTATATAAGCAGGATCTGAAATTCCAGGAGTCCCTCTATCACACACAAGCGCTATATCTTTTCCCTCCTTTAATAATTCAATTACCTTCTTTACTCTTTTTTTCTCAATTTCTCTGTAATAACTTAAAAGTGTTTTTTTTATATTATAGTAATTCAAAAGTTTACCTGTTTCTCTTGTATCCTCACATAAAATTAAATCAACTTTATTTAATATTTCAATAGCCCTTAAAGTTATATCCTTGATATTTCCAATTGGTGTTGCTACTATATATAACATTGATAAATTATACATTAACTTTTATTTTTTTACAAAATGTATTAAAATATTGAAGAAAAAAGAAAGAAGGAGAAAATATGGAAAAGATTGGAGTTATTTTTTATAATTTTAATTTCAAAGATATTGGTGAATTTTTTAACTGGTGTAATGAAAATCAAGTTGAATATGTTGAGATTTACAGTAGATATCTTGTTGAAGAGTTAAAAAAATTTATAAACAGATATAATATAAAGATTTCACAGGTGAGTGCTGGAAATGATTTTGTTCAAAAAAAAGAGGAATTTGAAAAACAGGTTAAAATGGTTGGCCAATTATGTAAAAAAGTTAAAGATTTTGGTTGTAATCAAATTAGAATAGACGGTGGCTGGCCTAAAGAGGATATTGATAGTTCAAATTATAAAGAATTAATTTTAGATGGGATAAAAAGAGTTGTTGATTTTGCTGAAAAAGAAAGTGTTTTTCTTGCCCTTGATAATCATGGGATAATAACAAATGATTACCAATTACAACTTGAGATTTTTGAAAAGATAAAATCAAAATATCTTGGTGCAAATCTTGATACAATGAATTACAGATGGTATGGATATCCAGTTGAAAAATTAGTTGAAATTTATAAATTGATTGCTCCTTATGCTTTACATACACATATAAAGGATGGAGTTGGTAGTAGAGAAAATTATGTTGGAAAAGTTCTTGGAGAAGGAGAAGTACCTGTTGTTGAAGCGATAAAAATACTCATGGAGAATAGTTATAAAGGCGTCTGGTGTATTGAATATGAAGGGAAAGATAAGGAAGTTGGATATAAAAAGTGTGTTGAATTTTTAAAAAAATTAAAAATATAAAAGATGGAAAGAGAAAGGTGGGGAAGTAGATTAGGCGTTATTCTTGCAGTTGCAGGAAGTGCTGTTGGTCTTGGTAATTTTTTAAGATTTCCTGTTCAGGCAGTAAGAAATGGTGGTGGGGCTTTTATGATTCCTTATTTTATTTCTCTCTTTTTGCTCGGGATACCCTTAATGTGGATAGAGTGGACAATTGGAAGATTTGGAGGTGGGTTTGGTCATGGAACTGCTCCAGGTATATTTCAATCATTATGGAGAAAAAACAAATTTATTAAATATTTTGGTGTCATTGGAATTTTTGGTCCAATAGTGATTTTCATTTACTATACATATATTGAATCCTGGCTTCTTGCTTATACATTTTTTCCATTAAGGAGTGATTTTTCTCAAATCTCTACAAAAGACCAAATGATTGCATTCTTACAGGGATATCAAGGAGTTGTTAAAAATGAATATTTTTTATCTATTTTGCCTGCATATTTATTCTTTATAATAACTTTTGCTCTAAATCTAACAGTTGTATATTATGGAATAAAGAGAGGAATAGAGAGGGTTTGCAAAATTGCAATGCCAACTTTGTTTATATTTGCCTTGATTTTAGTTATAAGAGTTTTAACTTTAAAAAATGAAGCAAATCCTGACTGGTCTCCTTTAAATGGTCTTGGTTTTTTATGGAATCCTGATTTTTCTTCATTAAAAGATGCTAAGGTTTGGCTTTCAGCAGCAGGGCAAATATTTTTCACTTTAAGTGTTGGAATTGGAGTTATTCTTACTTATGCGAGTTATTTGACAAAAGAAGATGATGTTTTGCTTTCAGGACTTACAAGTGCAAGCACAAACGAATTTGCTGAAGTTATTCTTGGTGGAAGTATAGTTATTCCTGCTGCTTTTGTCTTTTTTGGTCCTTCTGGTATTAAAGAAGTTGCAGATCAGGGTGCTTTTAATCTTGGTTTTATTACTATGCCTTTGATTTTAAAATCACTTCCTTTTGGTAAACTCTTTGAAATATTGTGGTTCTTTTTACTCTTTCTTGCAGGTCTTACTTCTTCAATTTCACTTTGTCAACCAGCAATTGCTTTTTTAGAAGACGAATTTAATCTATCAAAAAAAGGAAGTGTTTTAATTTTTGGCATTGTTTGTTTTTTACTTTCACATCTCTCTGTTTTATTTTTAAGCAAAGGAGTGGTGGATGAACTTGATTTCTGGGGAGGAACTTTTGCACTTGTTGTTTTTGCTACAGTTGAGACAATTCTTTTTTCATGGGTATTTGGAATAGAAAAAGCCTGGGAGGAGATGCATTCAGGTTCAGATATAACTTTACCCAAATTTTACAAGTTTATAATTAAATATATAACTCCTTTGTTTTTAATATGTATACTGCTTTTCTGGACAGTTCAGTATGCAATTCCTACATTTCTATTAAGAGGTATTTCTCAGGGGAATTTACCTTTTGTTTTAATGACTCGTATAATACTTATTATTATTTTTATTGCTTTATGTATTCTTGTTAAAATTTCATGGAGTAAAAAAGGAGAAAGATTTGAAACTTAGTGGCTGGGTTATGATGGTAGTTTCATGGAGTGTTATAACTTTTTTATTTATTTACTCATTTTTCAGGTCTTTTAAAAAATCTTAAAAAAGTGTTTCTTTATATTCTTCATTCTCTTTTTCTACAATCTTAATTTCTACTTTCTCGTTTTTTTCTTCCTTAATTGAATTTTCTATATAATAGATTTTTGTTTTTTCAATCCATTTGCAATATTCACAGTTTTCTCCTGTTTTTGGTAATTTATCACTTTTAAGACACCTTATAGCATCTTCAATTATCTGTTTTGTTTTATTTATATCTAAATCTACTTTTTTTACTTCAAAACTAAAATTTATTATATTTTTAATTTCATTAGAATTATAATCAATCAGTTCTTTTTCAGGGTAATAATAAATAAGATATCCAAATTCAACTTCATTTCCATTGTTTTCTTTAGTTAAAAGTAATGAATAGATTGAAAGTTGAAATTTGTATGCATCATGTGGTTCTCCAGTAGGTAAACTGGCCCTTGTTTTGTGGTCAAGTGGAATATAAAGTTCATTTGGAAGTTGTATTACTTCGTCAAGATGGCCCCATAGGTAATAATTTTTATTATTTTTAATTTCATAATAATATGTTTTTTTAAGATTTGTCATTAATTTACCATCTTTAATCTCTTTTTCAAGAAATGGAGGCAGTTTTCCTTTTTTTCTAAAATATTCAAAATATTCTTTTATTAAAGAATCTATTCCAGTTGCAATTGAAGGCATAGGGCCTCTCGGTCTTGAAATATTATGTTTTACCTGAAGATAAAAACACCTTTCGCATTCTCTAAAAATATTTAATGAATGTGCTGACAAACCAGTTTTTTCTCTATTCATAGTTTAATTTTATATTCAATTTTAGATTTATGTCAACTTTATACACAAATAGAAGGATATGCAACACTTTTTCATTCTCATCGGATTTTTACCAAATTTTTGTTTTTCGCATAAAACTTAATAAAAGTAAAATAACATTATGCTTGAGATATCAAATTCCGAGGATTTCATTTTTATTGATAAAATTTTAGAAAAGGATTTAACAAGGATAATAAGAAATTAAAGTAAAGGGATTGGAGACAAAACAGGACATTTATTCGCAAGGTTATATTTTCATTATTTTAAAATAGCAAAAAGGGAAGATGTATGATAAAGCGATAAAAGGATTGGATAAAATTATGGTTAAAAGTAATTAAAACTATTAAATAATTTTCTAACGACAGAATCTCTGAAAAATTATCCTTCAAATAATGACTATTGAGATTTTATAAAGTTTATATCAAATTTTCTTGTATCTATAACTTTACTTTATGCTTTTCATATTTCTCAAGAATATTCTCTAATCAATATATTCCTGTAATGAATCTCTTTTGGTAAATTTAACCATTTGTAAAACAATCTCATTTATCTTATTGTCTTAACTTAACCAGTCAGAGAAATCTGCATATTCATTATTTATAAGAAAAGCCAATCCAATCATCCAGAAGTCCATTTATTTGCATTTAAAAAGAAGATTGGATATTAAAGATATAAAACTGATACTTCGGATATTAAAAGAAATTGACAGGAAAATTAAAAAAATGTAGATTAAAATTATGATTTCAAAAATATCTTCTTTTACAATTTGGGGAATTGATGCATATTCTATTGAGATTGAAGTTGATATTTCAAAAGGGATTCCAGGAATTTCAATAGTTGGGCTTCCAGATCAGGCAGTTAAAGAAAGTAAAGACAGAATAAAACCAGCAATCAAAAACTCTGGATATGAATTTCCATCAGGTAAAATCACAGTTAATCTTGCGCCTGCTGACTTAAAAAAGGAAGGGTCATATTTCGATTTACCGATAGCAGTAGGGATACTTGCAGCAATTGGAAAAATTAAACAGTCAAGAATTGATGAATTTTATTTTGTTGGTGAACTTGCATTAAATGGTGAAATAAGATCAGTTCCAGGGATTTTACCTATGGTATTAAAGTTAAAAGAAATTAAAAATAGAAAATTTATTATACCTTTTGAAAATTTTCTTGAAGGTTCAATTATAAAAGAAGTTGATGTTTATCCAGTAAAAAATTTGAATGAATGTGTTGAATTCCTATTAGGAGAAAAAAATATTGAACCAGTTAAGTCAGATATAGAAGAAATTTTTAATAAAAGGAACAAATATGATGTTGATTTTAAAGAGGTAAAAGGACAAAGATATGTTAAAAGAGCAGTTGAGGTTGCTGTAAGTGGAGGGCATAATATTTTAATGATTGGTTCTCCAGGGAGTGGAAAGACAATGATAGCAAGAAGAATACCTACAATTTTACCTTCTCTAACATTACAGGAAGCGTTAGAAATTACAAGAATTCATTCAGTAAGTGGCATATTAAAAGATTCTATTGTTTTTGAAAGACCTTTTAGAAGTCCTCATCATACAATTTCAGATATTGCTTTAATAGGTGGTGGAGTAGTTCCAAAACCAGGGGAAGTTAGTTTAGCACATAATGGTGTTTTATTTCTTGATGAACTTGCTGAATTTCATAGAGATGTTCTTGAGGTAT
>JAMWCJ010000016.1 GCA_023818645.1 Candidatus Omnitrophota bacterium
AAAAATAGAATACCAGTTGTAATTGATGGTTTTATATCATCAACAGGTGCTTTAATTGCTTATAAAATAAGTGAAAAAGTCGCTGACTATATTATTCCATCACATATTTCTGTAGAAAAAGGGCATAGAATTATACTTGACTATATTGGTCTTGAAGGACTTTTTGATTTAAATATGCGACTTGGTGAAGGAACTGGTGCCTGTATTGGTATTTTTTTATGTGAATGTGGAGTTAAGATTTTAAATGAGATGGCAACATTTGAAAAAGCAGGTGTAAGTAAAAAAATATTATGAAAGAAATTTTAGCAACTTTTAAATTTTTAACAATCTTTCCTTTTGGTAAAGTAGATGAAGAAGATTTGAAAAAAAGTATCATTTTTTTCCCTCTTGTCGGAATGGTTATTGGCTATTTTACATATCTTTTCTATTTATTTTTGAAAAGATTTTTCCCAAATGAGATTTCTTCTTTTTTTGTAATTATTTTTTTAATAATTATAACTGGAGGTATCCATATTGATGGATTTGTTGATACAATAGATGGTGTTTTTGGTGGGAAGAATAAAGGAGAGATATTAAAAATTATGGAAGATCCGCATATAGGTGGCTTTTCTGTAATATTTTTATTTTCACTCTTATTCTTAAAGTTTTTAATTATCAAAAATATATTTAATCTTAAAATCCCTTTAATAATCTCTTGTCTTTTAAGCAGATATAGTGTTTGTTATTTTTCCTATTTTTCTATTCCTGCAAAAGATTATGGACTTTCAAAGATATTCTTCCAAGATAAAAAACTTTCAAATTTTTTACTTCCAACAATATTTACATTAGTTATACTTTTTCTTTTTTTAAACTCATTTTCTTTTGTCATTTTTGCTATAAACATTTTATTTTTCCATATTTTAAATTTCTATTTTAAAAAGAAAATAGGCGGAATTACAGGAGACAATTTTGGTTTTATTATAGAAACTACAGAACTTTTAAATCTTTTTCTATTATGGAGATTTTAATTTCTGTTTTTTTGTTAGATTTAATTATTGGAGACCCTGAAAATTTTAAATTTCATCCTATAAGATTAATTGGAAGATTAATAAAATTTATGGAGAATATTTTAAGAAAGGGAGAAAATGGGAAAAAGATGAAAATAAAAGGTATAATTTTTTCTTTTTTAGTTATCTTTATAGTTGTTGGAATTATCTCTATCCTTTATTTCTTTTCAAAAATAAATTATTATTCATTTTTAATTTTTTCAATCTTTTGTGGTTGGACATCTATTTCTATAAAAGATTTAAGAGATAAAGCAAAAGATATAAAAATTCAATTGAAAAATAAAGATATAAAGAAAGCAAGAAAAGCACTTTCAAAAATAGTTGGAAGAGATACAGAATTTTTAAATGAAGATGAAATAATAAAAGCAACGATTGAGAGTATATCTGAAAATACAAATGATGGAATAATTGCTCCTTTATTTTACTTTACAATCTTTGGGCCAGTTGGAGGTATATTTTATAAAACAGTTAATACACTTGATTCAATGGTTGGGTATAAAAATGAGAAATATATTGATTTTGGATTCTTTTCTGCAAAATTTGATGATATTTTAAATTTTATACCAGCAAGAATAACAGGAATTTTAATTTCTATAAGTGGTTTTCTATTAGGATATAGTTTTTTAAATACAATTAAGACAATGAAAAAATACGCAAGGAAACATCCATCTCCAAATAGTGGAATACCAGAATCAGCAATAGCAGGAATTTTAGAGATAAAACTTGGAGGACCAATTTATTATAATGGGAAGAAACTTATTAAAGAATATCTGTGTGATAAAGATAGAAAAGTTGAAATTTCTGATATAGATGAGGCATTAAAAATTTCATTTTTGTCTTCTTTTATATTTTTACTTTTAGGGATTTTTTTAAAATATGGGAAATTTTTCTCATGGTGGTGATATTTATTGTTTAAAAAAGAAAGTAATTGATTTCAGTTCAAATATCAATCCTTTGCCAGTTTCATATAAATTAAAAAAAATTATTTCAAAAGAGATTGAAAAGATAAATATATATCCTGATAATTCATGTAGAGATTTAAAAGAAGAAATTTCAAAATATTGGGAGATAAAAAAAGAGAATATTTTTATTGGAAATGGTGCAAGTGAACTTATATACTTATTTTTCAATATATTTAAACCAAAAGATATTTTAATCCCAGTTCCAACATTTTCTGAATATGAAAGATGTGCAAAAATATTTGGGACAAAAACTATATTTTCATCTCTTGATTCAAATTTTAATTTTAAATTAAATCAGACAAAAAATTTTGATTCAATAATATTCTGCAATCCAAACAATCCAACAGGAAACTTAATAATCTCAAAAGAAGAGATATTAAAATTTAAAAATAAATTAATTCTTCTTGATGAGAGTTTTATGGATTTTGTTGAAAAAGAGAATGAAAAGACAATGATATATGATGCAATAAATGAGGAAAATATTGTTGTTATAAGGTCTTTTGGTAAATTCTGGGGTCTTGCTGG
The DNA here is from genome assembly GCA_023818645.1 of Candidatus Omnitrophota bacterium. GTDB lineage: Bacteria > Ratteibacteria > UBA8468 > B48-G9 > JAFGKM01 > JAMWDI01. The sequence goes on from JAMWCJ010000016.1 coordinate 2,534, forward strand.
ATTAAGGGTTGGCTATTCAATATCAAATAAAGAAAATATTGAAAAATTTGAGAATAATAAAATAATATGGAGTGTAAATTTAATAGGTCAGATTTTTGCAACTACATTGATTAAGGATAAAAAATTTAAAGAAAAAATATTAAAGTTTATAAAAAAAGAGAAAAAATATCTCTATAATGAAATCTCAAAAATTCCATCTCTTAAAATATTTCCTTCACTTACAAATTTTTTCCTGATAAAAATAGAAAAAAATGGAATAGATGCAAAATTTTTAAAAGAAAAATTAATTGAAGAAGGATTCTTAATTAGGGATTGTAGCAATTTTAGAGGATTGAACAATAAATTTTTCAGGATTTCTGTAAGAAGACATGATGAAAATTTAAAACTTATAAAATCATTGAAAAATATATTATGGAAAAATTGATTTTAAATTTAAGAGAGAGATTAAAAATTCTATCAGAAAAAAATAAAGGGGATTTCCTTCTTTTTTCAGGTGGACTTGATACTTCAATTTTAGCATATTTAAATCCAAATTTGGTATGTGTAAATGTTTCATTAAAGGAATATGGGGAGGATAGAAATTATGCTGAAATTTTAGAAAGGTTTCTTAATTTGAAAGTATATTATTTAAAATTTGATGAGAAAGAAACAATTGGTGCAATACCTAAAGTTATAAGAATACTAAAGACATTTGACCCTGCAATATTAAATGATGTTGTTGTTTATTTAGGATTAAAGTTTATTAAAGAAAAGAAAGGGAAATTAGTTTTAACAGGCGATGGTGCTGATGAGATTTTTGCTGGTTATAGTTATATGAAGGAAATAGATGATTTGAATAGTTATATAAGAAAAATTACTAAAAAGATGGAATTTACATCAAATAAGATTGGAAAATTTTTTAATTTAGAGATAAGACAGCCATTTTGTGATAAAGAATTAATAGAATTTTCCCTTTCCATAGATAAAGAATTGAAAATAAAAGATGGTTTTGGAAAATGGATATTAAGGAAATCATTTGAAAATATTTTACCAGATGAAATTGTATGGTAGGAAAAAAGACCAATTGAAATTGGTTCTGGAATGTCAAGATTAAGTATAATTATTGATTCAATGATTTCAGAGCAGGAATTTAATGAGAAAAAGGAAAGATATAAAATTAATTTTTTTAATAAACAGCACCTTTACTTTTTTGAAATTTATAAAAAATTTTTGGTGATATTCCAAAAGCAAAAAAGGGGCAAAAAATATGTCCATTATGCAAAACTGGAATGAAGATAGATTCTTTACATTGTAAAACTTGTGGTTACTCTAAAAAACTTATTTAAACCTCTATATAATCTTCCTTTATAAAATTTTTATAATGAGAAAAATACTCAGGATTTGTTACTAAATGGATTTGAAATGGACTAAAAGGTGGCTTTATTTTTGCCTTAATAAATCTTCTTTCTTCCCAATTTTCATCCAGGTTATCAGAGATTATCAATATATCTATATCACTTAATGGATTATATCTTCCTTTCACAATAGAGCCAAATACAAGCACTTTTACATTTCCTAAAATTTTTTCTGCCTTTTTCTTTATCTCTCTTGCGAATTCAATATAATTTTTGAAATATTTTCTTCTCTCTTCAACTATTTCTTTCAGAATCTGTATATGTGTTTTATTCATTTAAAAATTTCTCTCCTATTATTTCTTCTATTACTTTCAAAAATTCTTTACATTTCTCCAATAAATTTCTTACCAAATTTTCACTGAACTTTTTATCAAAATATCTTGATGTAAAATATGCATCTTCCAAATCACTGAAAAATATCTCATTCTCAATAAAAAAAGTTAAAATTCTTTCCTCATTATAAACACTGGATAATTCTCTTATAAGGTCAGAAAAATAATGAGTTTTTGGCCAATCTCCTACCTTTATTCCAATTAAATATTTGATAAAAAGTTGAATTGCCTGTTCAAAATCAAAAGCAGCAAGATTAAACCTCTTTTTTTCTAAATCTTCTAACCCTCTTTCCCAAAACTCCTTAGCTCTTTCCTTTAAAAATTTAAAATTTTCCATTTTACTTTAAAAAGTATACTTTTTAAAAACTTGCCTGTCAATTCCCCAAATGTCAACTTACGAAGTTAACAAGTCATTGTGGGTGTTGGATTTACGCATATAGGAAGTGTTTTTTTAAAAAAATTTTGACTGAAAAAAAATATGTGTGAAAATAAATTTTGATGAAAATGGTCAAATTTAATTTCATAAAAAAATTTGATGTAGAACTTGATTTTGTGAAAGAAACAGGAATTATTTATCATAAAATAAAAAATTTTGATACAAAGACATTTTTAATCTCATTTAAAGAAAAAGTTAAAATTATTTCAACATTAGATGGATTTAAAAAAGTATTTTATGTAGGGAATAATTATATTTCTTGTTCTTTATGGGATTTTGTCCATATGGACTTTGAAAGATATAAAAGATTTTTTTATTCTTCATTGAAAATTCCAAAAAGCAAAAGTTCATTTCTGTTTACAGGTAGAGATATTGAGACAATTTCAGTCCATAAAGAAATTTTTAAAGATATTGAAATTTATGTTTTTTCAACAGTTGGTGTAAAATCAAATGCATTAAGGATTGGAGTTGATGAAGGCAAAAACTATCAGGAAAAAGATGGTAAATTTATAAAATTGGGAACAGTAAATATAATTGTCCTAACAAATATGAGATTAACAGAAGGTGCTTTAGCATCAAGTTTAATAAATATAACTGAGGCAAAAACATCTGTGTTTCAGGATTTAGATATTCGCTCAAGTTATACACCAATGAAAAATCAGGCAACAGGCACAGGAACTGACAATATAGTTTTTGTTTCAGGAAATTATGGAAAAATAACATATACGCAAGGACATTCAAAATTTGGTGAAATTTTAGCAAAATCTGTTTATATTTCAGTAAAGGATAATTTAAAAAATTCAGGTCTTATTCAAAATCGTTCATTTTTAGAAAAATTAGAAGAAAGAGGTATTAAAAAGGAAGATATTATAGAAGCAGCAATGGAAGTTTATATAGAAGATGAAAAATTTGGTAATAAAGAGAAGATTAGAAAAATTTTTGAAAATGAACTTGAAAAGATATCAAAAGATGTAAATATATCTTTGCTTATAATTGCAGGACTAAAGATTGAAGAAGAGGCAGAAAAAGAAAATATACCAAATTTAACTTATAAGGCATATAAAGATGATGCTGTATTTATTGTTTCAGATGAGATTATTGGTAAAGAAATTGCTCAATATATTGGAGGGACACTCGCACTTTTTGAATATGAAAGAATTGATAAAATAAAACCTGGAATAATTAAAAAACTACCACCATTTTTAGATGATATTATTGGTGGACTTATTGCTGGAATAATGGTAAGGATTTTTTCAAAATGAAAAAGATTTTTATATTTTTATTTTTGGTTATAAATTTTATTAAAGCAGAGGAGATTTTACAAAGGATTGTTTCTCTTTCTCCAGCAATTACAGAGGATATTTTTATTCTTGGCAAAGGTGATAAAATTGTAGGAAATACAATATATTGTACAAGACCTGAAAGAGCAAAATATATAGAAAAAGTTGGAACTGTGATTGATGTAAATGTTGAAAAGATTTATTCTTTAAAGCCAGATATTGTATTTGCAACAAATTTAACAAATCCAAAAGATGTTGAAAAATTAAAATCACTTGGTTTAAATGTTGTTGTTTTTAGTTATGCTGAAAATTTCCAAAAATTGTGTGATGATTTTATAAAGATTGGTAAATTGATTGGTAAAGAAGAAAAAGCAAGGGAAATAATTGAGAAGGTTAAAAAAGAATTGGAAAAAATAAAAAAACAAGTAAAAAAAGAAGAAAAACCAAAAATTCTTGTTCAGGTTGGCACGCATCCTTTATGGGTTGCAGGAAAAGAATCCTTTATAAATGACATAATTGAATTTGCAGGTGGACAGAATGTAATTGAAAAAGGAGGAATATATAGTTATGAACAGATAATAAAATTAAATCCAGATGTGATAATAATAACTTTAATGGGAATAGACGGTGAGAAAGAAAAAGGCATCTGGAAAAAATATAATATGATAAATGCAGTTAAAAATGATAAAATTTTTCTGATAGATAGTGATAAAATATGTAGTCCCACTCCATTAACTTTTATTGAAGTTGTAAAATTTTTTTACAAGGTTTTCTTTTAGAAATGAGAAAAGGGTTAATTGAAGTTTATACTGGTGATGGGAAAGGCAAGACAACAGCAGCAATTGGAATTGCTTTAAGAGCAAAAAGTCATAATTTGAATGTCTGTTTTATTTTCTTTCACAAAAATCCTTTAAAGTGGAAATATGGAGAATTTGAAACAATTAAAAAATCAGGGATTGATATTTTTTATTTTGCAACCAAACATCCACATTTTGAAAAAGTAAATAAAGATGATATAAGAAAAGAATGTTTAGAAGGACTTGAATTTCTTAAAAAAATTTATAAAGAGAAAAAATATGACATGATTATTCTTGATGAAATCTTGATATCTTTAAGAGATGGATTTTTGAAAGAAGAAGAGATTATTGAAATTATGGAACAAAAGCCAGAAAATATAGAACTTATTTTAACTGGTAGAGGTGCAACAAAAAAAATTATAGAAAAGGCAGATTATGTAAGTGAAATAAAAAAAATAAAACATCCATTTGATAAAGGAATAAAAGCAAGAAAGGGGATTGAATATTGAAAAAATATATTTTTCTTATTTTATTCTTCTTATTCTCAATCTATTTTGGGTTATTTTTTGGAACTAAAATTTATACAATAAGAGAGATCTTTAATCTTTCAGAAATAGAAAAGACAATATTTTTAAAAATTAGGATTCCAAGAGTTTTATGTGCTTTTATAGTTGGAGGTGGACTTTCAATTTCAGGTGCAGTTTTACAAAGTATATTGAAAAATCCTCTTGCTGAAAGTTATACACTTGGAATTTCAGGAGGTGCTTCTCTTGGAGTAACAATTGGAGTAATTATTGGAAAAGTTTATTCTATTCCTCTCTTTTCATTTATTGGTTCTTTATTTTCCCTTTTTATAATCCTTTCTATCTCAATAATTAAAAAACTTTCTATTACTTCAATCATACTTGCTGGGATTTCTTTAAATTTTATCTTTTCTTCACTTGTCTTATTTTTAATCTCAATTTCAAGTCATGAAAAAATTTATTCAACTTTATTTTTCCTTTTTGGAGACCTATCTTCTTTTTCAGAGAAGATTTTGTTTTATTCAGGGATTTTAATATTTATCTGTTTTATATTTTTAACTCTATCAGGTAGGATCTATGACATTTTAAGTATTGACGAAGAGAAAGCAAAATCTCTTGGAGTAAATGTAAATTTTGAAAAGAACCTAACCTATTTTATCACCTGTTTAATCTCTTCACTTTGCGTTTGCCTTTCAGGTATTATTGGATTTGTTGGTTTAATTATTCCTCATATAGTAAGAAGTTTGTTTACATCAATCCATAAAAAAGTCATTCCAATTTCATTTATATTTGGTGGAAGTTTTTTAATTATATGTGATACAATTTCAAGGATTATAATAAGACCTGTTGAAATTCCTGTTGGAGTTATTACTGGATTTTTTGGTGGTATTTTCTTTTTAACTCTATTATTGAAGGCAGAAAGGATATGGTAAAAATTTATGAAGTAAAAAATTTATATTTTTCTTATGGTAAAAGTCAAGTTTTAAAAGGTATAAATACTGAAATTTTTAAAGGTGAATTTGTTGGAATAGTTGGTCCAAATGGTAGTGGAAAGACAACTTTTTTAAAAATTTTATCAAAAATTCTATTTGCTGAAAAAGGAGTTGTTTTATACAAAGGAGAAAATATTGAAAATATTAAAAATATTGAATATGCAAAAGAGGTTGGTTATTTACCATCTGAAATAAAATTTACATTTGAAATTAAAGTGATTGATTTTTTATCTTTTGGTTTTTTCCCTTATACTGGAAGGTTTGGAAAAGAGAATAAGGAATTGATTGAAAAAGTAAGTGAAAAATTGAATATAAAAACTTTTTTAGATAAAAAAATTACACAATTATCTGAAGGAGAAAGACAAAGAGTTTGTATAGGTCAAATTCTTGTCCAAAATCCAGAAATTATCTTACTTGATGAACCAACAAGCCATCTTGATATAGGATACCAGTTTCAGATAATGGATATTTTAAAAGATTTAAATGAAAATGGTTTAACAATAATAAGTATTTTTCATGATTTAAATCTTGCTTCAAATTATTGTTCAAAAATTATTCTATTTAAAAATGGAGAAATTTATAAACAGGGAAATATTGAAGATGTTTTAACTTATCAAAATATAGAAGAGGTTTATAATACACGTGTCCTTGTTTATAAAAATCCTTTCACAAAAAAAATAAATGTTTTTGGCATACCATTTTATTTGTTGGAAAATAAAGAATTAAGTTCTGAATAAAAAAAATTTGACAAAAAATTTTTTTTGTATAAAAATAATATTCTAATTTGTGAAAAAATTCACAAATGGAAAAACTATATATAAAATTGGAAGATTGGCAGGGATTTATAAAAGGTAAATTAGAAGGAAATAGAATATATGCTCCTGTTGAAAATAACAATTTTTTATTTTATGAAATTTTGAATGAGAAAAATTTAGAAAAAGTTGTTTATGATAAAGCAAGAACTGTTGAACCATTAAAAATATTTTTATATCCAATTAAAGAATTTGTAGTCCCTGAAATTGAAAATATAGAAAATATAGTTGTTATGGGAGTAACTTCCTGTGATTTAAAAGGACTTGAAATTCTTGATTCTGTTTTTATAAAAGGTGATTATAAAGATTTAAATTATAAAAGAAGGAGAGAAAATCTGTTGATAATAAGTATTGATTGTAAAGAACCGTATAATAGTTGCTTTTGTAATCTTGTAGGAATTAATCCATACCCTGAAAAAAACTTTGATTTAAATTTAAGTAAAATTGAAAGTGGTTTTATTGTAGAAGTCGGAAGTGAAAAAGGAAAAGAGTTTATAGGAGATGACAAAAGGTTTTATCGGATAAATGAAACACAGATTAAAAATTTAGAAGAAGATAGAAAAAAAGTTATAGAAAAATTAGAAGAAATTAATAGAATCTTTAATCTAAAAGATTTTGAAAATTTAGAAGGTATGTATCAAAAAGAATACTGGGAAATTTCTGATGTTAAAAATTGTGTCTCTTGTGGAAGTTGTACTTTTAATTGTCCTACATGTGTATGTTTTTTACTTGAAGATACAAGTGATGATGGTAATTTTAAAAAAGTTAAAGTTTGGGATAGTTGTCTGTTCCCTGGATATGCAAAAATGGCTTCTGGAGAAACACCAAGGCCAACTCTTTATGATAGATATGCAAATAGAATGTTATGTAAATACTGGTATATGAAAGATAATTTTGATATTATTGGTTGTACTGGATGTGGAAGATGTATAAGTGGCTGTATAGGAAAGATTGATAAAAGGAAAGTTTTAACTGAAGTTCTTAGTAGGAAAATAAAGGTATAAAATGGAGAAAAATATATATAGACCAATAAAATGTGAAGTTATTGATAATATAAAAGAATCACCAACAATAAATACAATTGTTTTAAAGCCATATGAAGAATTTTCTTTTCTTGCTGGACAATTTGCTTCTTTAACTGTTCCTGGTATTGGAGAAGCACCTTTTACTCCTTCTTCATCACCATTTGATAAAGAAAAAATTGAATTTACTGTTATGAAAACAGGAAGAGTAACAGAAAAAATACACGAATTGAAAAAAGGCGAGATAGTTGGAATAAGAGGGCCTTATGGAAGACCATATCCTCTTGAAAAGTTTAAAGATAAAGAAGTTTTGCTTGTTGGTGGAGGAGTTGGACTTGCACCTATAAGGGCATTATTCCTTGCACTTGTTGAAACATATAAGGATTATAAAAAGATTGTTTTTTGCTGTGGAGCAAGGACACCTTCTGATTATATATATAAAGAGTTGATTTTTGATAAATGGCAAAAATTATGTGAAAAGATACCACTTTGTTTTAGAATTACTGTTGATAAGAGAGATGAAAACTGGAAATATATGGAAGGAGTTGTAACAGTGACGCTTAGTAATCTTGATATGGACATAAAAAATTCTGTTGCTATAGTTTGTGGACCACCTATAATGATGAAATTTACAACTTTAAAATTACTTGAAATTGGTTTTTCAGAAGAAAATATTTATTTATCAATGGAAAGAAAGATGTATTGCGGAGTTGGGCATTGTAGACATTGTATGATAGGAGAACTTTTTGTCTGTAAGGATGGGCCTGTTTTTACATATCAAGAGTTAAAAGATAAGCCAAATATATGGGTTTAAAATGAAAAAATTATTTATTGATTATGATAAGTGTTTAAGTTGTGAAAAGTGTGAGGTTAAATGTTCATATTTTTTGCATCCTGAAAATGATGGTATAACAAGTTTAAGAGAAGAGATTGCTTTTTTGCTTGCTTGTAGAAGATGTGAAGACCATCCATGTATAAATTCTTGTCCAACAGAAGCACTAAAAAGAGAAGAGGGTATTAATAAAAGAAGTAGATTTTTATGTATTTCTTGCAAAAGTTGTATGCTTGCTTGTCCTTTTGGAACAATTTTACCTGATATTATTCCATATATTATAGGGAAGTGCGATTTGTGTAGAGGAAGATTAAAAGAAGAAGAAATTCCTTTATGTGTTAAAACATCAAAATGTGAAGCAATAAAATTTGTTGATGAAGATGAAATAGAGGATAAAGAAAATCTGTATAAAGTAGGCGAGAATTTGGTTGTAAAGTGTTATAGTTATATTGAAAGTTATGGATTGAAAAAATGAGTGTAATTTATATCTTCAGTTATTTTGTTTTATTTTTTGTTGTTTTAAGCATAATAGGACTTTTTGCTTCATGGATAGATAGGAAATTGACTGCGCGTATTCAATGGAGAGTTGGACCCCCTTGGTATCAGAACTTTGCAGATATTATAAAACTTTCAGGTAAAGAGGTTTTAATACCTGAAAATGCTAATAAATTTATGTTTATATTTTCTCCTATTTTGGCTGTTATATCTTCAACAATATGTGGTTCTATTATATTTTTAGTTCTTAAAGAAAGATTTGGATTTGGTGGTGACTTAATTTTGCTTGTTTATTTATTAACTATCCCTTCTCTTTCTATAATTCTTGGTGGTAGTTCTTCGGGTAATGTTCTTGCTTCAGTTGGAATAAGTAGAGAATTGAAACTCCTTCTTTCTTATGAATTACCATTTATTTGTGGAATAATAATTCCTGCAATAAAATCTGGTTCAACAACTTCATTGATTGAAATTATCAAACATCAACAGATATATGGAAGTAATATCTTTTCTTTATCTGGGATTATTGGTTTTATCATAATTTTAATCTCATCTTGTGGAAAAATTGGAGTTGTTCCATTTGACCTTGCAGAAGCAGAGACAGAGATTGCAGGTGGAAGTTTAATTGAATATTCAGGTATATTACTTGGATTTTATAAACTTGCAAAAAGTATTTTATTCGTTGTTGTTCCTCTTTTTATAGTTATTCTATATCTTGGCGGGAGTGCAATAAATAGTTTTAGTGGTTTTTTAATTTTTGTGGTTAAATATTTAATAGTTTTAATTTTGATAACATTGATAAGAAATACAAATCCAAGATTGAGAATTGACCAGATATTAAGATTTTTCTGGGGATGGTTAACTTTAATAGGTATATTAGGGATTTTACTTACTTTATCAGGAGTTTAAAATGAGTTTAAAATTGAAGGCACTTAAAAAAAGTTTATGGGTATATCATGTATCTGGTGGTAGTTGTAATAACTGTGATATTGAAATACTTGACCTTTTAACTCCAAGGTTTGATGTTGAAAGATTTGGTATAATACTTGCAGCAAGTCCAAGACATGCTGATGTTTTATTATGCACTGGGATTGTTAATAAAAAATGTGTTGAGAGAGTAAAAGAAGTATATCAGCAGACACCAAAACCATGTGTAGTTGTTGCTGTTGGAACTTGTTCTTGTTCTGGTGGAATTTTTAGAGATGGGTATCAGATGGCTGGACCTTTAGATAAGATTATTCCTGTTGATGTATATATTCCAGGGTGTCCGCCTAAACCAGAAAGTATAATAGCAGGGATTGTTAAATTTTTGAAGGAGTTGAAATGATAGAAAAAATTAAAGAAAGGTTAAAGGATAAGATAAAAGAGATAAAGATTCACAATGAAAGAAGAGTTTATTTAACTATTGATAGAAAAGATTTAAGGGATGTTGTGAATATTATTTTTAATGAACTTGGAGCAAGATATCAGATTGTAACTGGTATTGAAAATTTTGACAATTTTGAACTTTTATATCATTTTTCTTTTGATAAACAAGGACTTATTATTTCTTTAAGGATATTTTTGGATAAAGAAAAACCAGAAATAGAAAGTTTGACATCAATTATTCCAGGAGTATCATATATTGAAAGAGAAGTTTGGGAATTACTTGGAATAAATTTTATAGGACATCCAAATTTAAAACATTTTTTATTAAGAGAGGACTGGGAAGAAGGTTTATATCCATTGAGGAAAGGAGTAAAAACAGATGGCAAATAATAAAAAGGTGATTGTTCCAATTGGTCCATATCATCCACTTTTAGAAGAGCCAGAATATTTTCAACTTTATTGTGATGGTGAAGAAGTTGTTGATGTTGAATGGATTGCTGGCTATAACCATAGAGGAATAGAAAAATTATCTGAATCAAAACATTATGACCAGGTAACATTTCTTGTTGAAAGGATATGTGGTATATGCTCTACTTCACATCCTATTGCTTACTGTAATGCTGTTGAAGATTTATGTGGAATTGAAATACCTGAAAGAGCAAAATATATAAGAAGTGTAATTGGAGAACTTGAAAGATTGCACAGCCATTTACTCTGGGTTGGTCTTGCTGGACACTTCCTTGGATATAATACAGTTTTTATGTGGGCTTGGAAATATAGAGAACCAATTCTTGATATGTTTGAGATGATAACAGGAAATAGAAACCATTATGCTATGCTTAGAATAGGAGGAGTAAGAAGAGATATTGAGGATGAAGATGTACCTATACTTAAAAAAACATTATCTGAAGTTAAAGGCAAAATAGAGATGTTAACAGAAGCAGTTTTAGATGACCCAGTTCTGGCTGCAAGGTTAAAGGGAGTAGGTATTTTGAAAAAAGAGGATATAAAAAATTATGGTGCTATTGGACCAGTTGCAAGGGCAAGTGGAGTTGATATAGATGTAAGGAGAGATGACCCTTATGCTGCATATAATCTTGTTGAATGGAAAGTAATAACAACAGAAAATGGAGATGTTTTTGATAAGGCAGTTGTAAGATTGCTTGAATGTTTTGAAAGTATCAAGATAATAGAACAGTGTCTTGATGCAATTTATCATAAAAAAGGAGAAATATGGAAAGAAGTAAGGGAAATACCAGAAGGAGAAGGAATAGGTCATCATGAAGCACCAAGAGGAGAAGTTTTTCACTATGTTAGGAGTGACGGAAATACAACAAGTCCAGTAAGACATAAAATTAGAGCACCAAGTTATGTAAATATTCCCACATTTAAAGCAAGTTGTATAGGAGAGACAATTTCAGATGTATGTATAATTCTTGCAGGAGTTGACCCTTGTTATTGTTGCACAGAAAGAATCGCAGTTTATGATAATGATAAAAAGAAAAAAAATTATAGTTTCAAGGACATTGTTAAAAAATCAATTGAAAAGACAAAGAAAATTAAGGAAGAAATAGGAAAAGAAGGGAAATTATGGAAAGGATTATTATAGGTATCTTTTTCTTAGGTTTTATATCAGGACTATTATGTAGATTTATCCCCTCAAAAGTTAAATATTTAAAGGAAATAATTAGTGGTCTTGTTTCAATCATTTATTTGGCTTTCTCAATTTTACTCTTTAAAAATACTCCTTACTATATTACAGAAATATTTTTGATAGATAGATTTTCAATTTTTATTTCAATTTTCGTTTCTCTATTTACTTTACTTACACTAATTTATAGTTTTTCCTATTTTGAAAATTTTGAAAATTCAAATAGATATTACTGTTATATTTTATGGACTCTTGCTTCATCTATAGGCGCTGTTTTCTCAAATAATTTAATCCTTTTCTCTGTTTTCTGGGGTATTCTTGCAATTACACTTTATCTACTTTTGAATATTTCAGGCGAAGAGAATGCTTATCCTGCGAAAAAGACAATGATTATAGTAGGTGGAAGTGATTCATTCTTGATTTTTGGTATATGTGGTTTAATTTATTTAACTGGTAAATATACAATAACTGATATTAGTATATTTATTGCAAGTGGTCTTGAAATTGGAATCTTCTTTTCTTTAATCTGTGCATCACTTGCGAAAGCAGGTTGTATGCCTTTGCATACATGGATTCCTGAAATTTCTGAAAAAACAGATTCTATTATTATGGCTTATTTACCTGCCTCTCTTGATAAATTACTTGGTATTTATCTATTTTCAAGGATTTTACTCAACCTGTTTGAATATAATCCAGATTTTCATTCTCAACTTTGGTTTCTTTTAAGATTAATTGGCTCTTTAACAATTGTATGTGCAGTTTTAATGGCAATTGTACAACATAATATGAAAAAATTATTATCCTATCATGCAGTAAGTCAAGTTGGTTATATGGTCTTGGGGATTTCTTGTGCAAATTCAGCAGGAATTGTAGGAGGTCTTTTCCATATGTTAAATAATTCAATTTATAAATCACTCTTATTTTTTGGAGCAGGGAATATTGAAAAAACTACAAATGAAGTTGAACTTGAAAAACTTGGTGGAATTGGAAAATTTATGCCAATTACTTTCTTAACATTTTTAATTGGTTCTTTAAGTATAAGTGGTGTTCCTCCATTTAATGGTTTTTTTTCAAAATATTTAATATATCAAGGACTATTTGAAAGAACAAAAAGTGGTGATTTTGAATGGAGTATATGGATTATATGTGCTATGATAGGAAGTGCTTTAACTCTTGCAAGTTTTTTAAAGATTATTCATTCTGTTTTCCTTGGACACAAAAAAGATTATTTAAATGAGGTTAAGGAAGTGAGTTTATCAATGAGGATACCAGTTATAATTCTTTCTTCTTTATGTATTATTTTTGGATTTGGATTTATTTTCCCAGTCAGAGTTTTTGAGAATTCAACAAATTATATATTGGATAAGAATTTTGAATATTTAATACCTTCTTTAAATTTAATTTTTGTTTCTTTAATTTTCGGTTTTATAATTTATTTAATTTTTATTGGAATAAAAGAGAGAAAAGTTGGAACATTTATTGGTGGAGAAGTAAAATTAAAAGAAATGGAAATGAGTGGAACTGAATTCTATAAAACAATAGAAAAAGAAAGATTTTTCTCAAGGATGTATATAGGAGCAAAAAATAAAATATTTGATTTGTATGATGATTTTAAAAGAATTCTATTTTATATTGGACAAGGTATAAGAGCAACTCATACAGGGGTTTTACCAACATACTTGACATGGATTTTATTTGGATGTATTTTACTTTTTGTTATATTTATGAAATTTTAAGGAGAGATTATGATTGAAATTATTATAATTGTTTTACTTATATTTATGTTAATTGGAAGTATAATATGTCTTGAAACAAAGGATTTACTCTCATCAATAATTTCAATTACATCTGTTGGATATTTTGGTTCTGTTATTTTTCTTTTAATTGGTGCGCCTGATATAGCAATAACTCAAATGGTTGTTGAAGTTTTATCATTGATTATTCTTATAAGAGCAACAATAAGAATGGATTTAACAACTATTGAAGAAGATAGAGATTTTTTCGGTCTTATAGGAACACTTGCTTTAATATTTGTATTTTTTATTTTAGGTATGGAAGCAATAAGATATTTACCAAAATTTGGAACTCCATCTTTTACTTTAAATTTGCAAGCACCTTCAAATAGATATTTAATGAATGGATTAAAAGAAACAGGAGCAGTAAATATTGTAACTTCAATTATACTTGATTATAGAGGTTATGATACACTTGGAGAAGCAACAATTTTATTTACATCAATTCTTGGAGCACTTGCAATTTTAAGGGTATATGCAAGAAAAAGAAAAGAAAAATGAATAATAATGAAAAAGGGATGAGTATAATTGTAAAGACAGTGACAAGATGGATTAAAGGATTTATATTTTTATTTGGTTTATCTATTGTTCTTTTTGGCCATTTAACTCCAGGTGGTGGTTTTCCAGGTGGTGTTATTTTTGCTGCTACATTTATATTGATAACACTTGCTTTTGGTAAAGAATATGTTTTAAAGAAAATTGGGAAAACACTTGCTTCTGAACTTGATAGTTTAGGAGCATTGTTATTTTTAATTATAGCAACACTTGGTATTTATTTTTCAGGTATTTTCTTCTCAAATTTTATTGAAAAAACTCATCCAACAGGCAATTTTAAATTATTTAGTTCTGGAATTATTCCATTATGTAATATAAGTATAGGTATGAAAGTAGGTTCTTGTTTATTTATGATATTTATAATTGTTTCAGTAGTTAGAGTTATATTTGAAGATGGAAAAGGAAAACTTATAACAACAGAAAAAAAGGATAAAAAATGATTTATTATTTATGTTTTGTATTATTTTTGATTGGACTCTATGGAGTAACTTGTAAAAAAAATATAGTTAAAATTATACTTGGTCTTTGCATTATGGAATATTCAGTTAATTTATTCTTAATTCTTCTTGGATATAGAAAAAATGGTATACCACCTATAATAAATAAAGGGATGGAAATAAATGAGTTTTATAATAAAGCAGTTGACCCATTACCTCAAGCACTTGTTTTAACAAGCATAGTTATTGGACTGGGTATTTTGTCTTTGATGGTTGCTATTGCTATAAGATTATATCAAAGATATGGAACCTTTGATATAACAGAAATGAAAAAATTAAAGGGATAAAAAATGGTAAATTTGCCTTTATTTATAATTATTCCATTAGGAGTTGCTTTCTTTATACCGATGGTTTCAAGAAAATTTAAATGGGTTCCTGATATTTTAGGTAATTTAACTACTTTTATTTTACTTCTTTTATCTTTAATGACACTAAATAGAGAATATGTTTACCATATTGGTGGGTGGAGAGCACCTTTTGGAATTGTTCTTGTTCTTGATGGGCTTTCCTGTCTTTTACTTATAATAATAAATTTGATTTCTTTTATGGCAACATTATTTTCAATAGAATATATAGAGAAGAGATTTACTTCAAAACTTAGATATTATTCCCTTTTTCTTCTTATGGTTGGAGGAATGAACGGAACTGTACTTTCAGGAGACCTATTTAATTTATTTGTTTTTATGGAAATTGCTTCTATTGCCTCTTATGCACTTGTTGGTTTTGGATGTGGTTCAAGTGAACTTGAAGCAAGTTTCAAATATCTTGTTATGGGGAATGTTGGTAGTTTGTTTATTCTATATGCAATTGCTTTAATTTATGGGAAAACAGGTTCTTTAAATATCGCTGATGTTGCAAGAATCTTAAAGGAGATTCCTTATGATAATTTAATCGGATTTGTTTTTGTTCTTATATTAACTGGATTTATGATAAAGGCTGCACTTGTTCCATTCCATTCATGGCTTCCAGATGCTCATCCTTCTGCTCCTGCTCCAATAAGTGCTATGCTTTCAGGTGTTGTCATAAAAGCAATTGGTGTTTATGTAATTATCAGAATTGTTTATAATCTTTTTGGGTTTAATCAAATTATAAGTAATCTTATTGTATATATGGGTGTTATTTCTATGATAATTGGTGTAACTCTTGCTTTATTACAATGGGATTTAAAAAGATTATTAGCATATTCCTCAATAAGTCAGATTGGCTATGTTTTTATTGGAATTGGTCTTGGAAGTCCTTTTGGTATTCTTGGCGGACTATTTCATCTTTTCAATCATTCATTATTTAAATCTCTTTTATTCCTTGATTCAGGAAGTATAGAATATCAGACAGGAACAAGAGATTTAAATAAAATGGGGTTACTTTATAAAAAAATGCCTATTACTTCTTTCTCTACGCTTTGTGGAGCACTTTCAATTTCAGGGATACCTCCTTTTAATGGTTTCTGGAGTAAACTTATAATAATTCTCGCTGCAATTAAAAGTGGAAGACCAATTGTTGGATTATGGATAGTTATTGGAAGCATTTTGGGTTTATCATTATTTACAAAAGTATTAAGATATTCTATTTATGGAAAAGGAGAAAAATTTGAAAAAGAAAAATGGGAAAATTTAAAAGAAGTCCCTGAAACTATGTGTATTCCTTTAATTATACTTTCTATTTTATGCATTTTTACAGGTCTTCTTTTAATTGGAATGGAAAATGGAATTTTTGGTCCAGTTATTGATGTTTTAAATGGTGGTGTATTAAAATATATAAATAAAATAATTGGAGTTTAAAATGAAGAGAGGAATTTTAACTTTTTTACTTTTTATTGCATGGATATTTTTAACTTGGCCATTTGGTAAAGAAATTGATTGGCAGGTTTTAGTTGTAGGTTTTTTTATTTCAATTTTATCTGGTTATATTTTTGGCGAAGGATTTACTGAAAGTCCTCATAAATTTTTTGGTTTTAAAAGATATTTATGGGCAATAGCATATATACCTGTTTTAATATATTGGTGTATAATAGCGAATCTTGATGTTGCTTATAGAGTTTTACATCCAAATTTACCGATAAGACCAGGGATTGTCAAAGTTAAAACAAGATTAAGAAGTAAAAGTGGATTAACTGTTCTTGCAAATTCAATAACTTTAACTCCCGGAACAATGAGTGTTGAAATTGACTCAAATGGTTATTTGTATATTCACTGGATTTATGTAAAAACAGATGATATTGAAAAAGCAACAGAAATGATAGTGAGAAAATTTGAAAAAATTTTAGAAAGGATATTTGAATGATTACAATACTTTTTATTTTTTTATTAATATGTAGTTTTCTATGTTTATACAGAATTTCAAAAGGACCAAGTCCAGGTGATAGAGTTGTTGGTATTGATATACTTGGTATTATAGTAGTTAATTTCTGTACCATAATAACTTATTTAACAAAAGTTGATTTTTATATGAATATTGCTTTATCCTGGGCATTATTAAGTTTTATTGGTACACTTGCTGTTAGTAAGTTTCTTGAAGGTAAAGGTTTTGATGAATGAGGTGAGTAATGAGAGAAATATTAAGTTTGATTTTTATGATTGTTGGAGGTTTTTTCAATTTATTTGGATGTATTGGACTTGTGCGACTGCCAGATATTTATAATAGATTACAGGCATCAACAAAATGTGTAACTCTTGGAACATGTCTTACACTTTTAGGAATGATGATAAATGGCCCTCTAAACTCTTCTTTAAAAGGTTTTTTATGTGCAATTTTTATTTTAATAACTGCTCCAACAGCAGCACATGCATTATCAAGAGCAAGTATAAAAGCAGGAATAAATCTTTGGGAGAAGAGTGTTGTTAATAAATTAAAGGAAGAGGAAAAATGAAAAAACCAAAAATAAGAGAATTAAAGGAAGCAATAACAAGTTTAATATCAAAGCCATATACAACAAAATTCCCTTATAAAGAACATAAACCATTTCCAAAATTTAGAGGCAAACCTCAATATAATGAAGAAAAATGTGTTGGTTGTGGAGGTTGTTTTTTTGTTTGTCCATCAAAAGCAATAGATATGATAGATGATATAGAAAACAAAAAAAGGATTCTTATACATAACCCAGATAGATGTATATTTTGTGGAGAATGTGAGAGAAATTGTATAACAAAAGAAGGGATAAAACTTACAAACCAATTTGATGTCTCGTATCTTAAAGATGCAAGTGAAGTCCAAAATAGAGTTGAGCATAATTTAATTATTTGTATTGCCTGTGGAGAAATTATTGGAACAGAAAAACATATAAAATTCATATATGATAAACTTGGAAATCTTGCATTTAGCCAACCTATTATTTTAACAGAATTGATAAAAAATTTAAAAATACCCACTGAATATGAAGAAAAGTTTGTCCCCCCAATAAATAGACAGGATATTCTTAAAGTTATTTGTCCAAAATGTAGAAGAATCTCATTCATAAAGGACGAAACCAAAAAGATAAAAAGATAATTTGAAAATTTTAAAAAACAATATAAAATTTTTATAAAGCGCTTGTGGCTTAAATGGAAAAAGCGCTGGCCTCCGGAGCCAGAGAATCCGGGTTCAATTCCCGGCAAGCGCAAAGGGGAAAAATGAAAAAGAAAATTTTTATAATTTTAGCATTTTTAATTTTCCCTTTTTTTTGTTTGGTTTTTTTTCATCTAATTACCCCTTATCTTTGGATAAAAGTTGACCAGGCATTTCATTGTGGAGATTATGATAGAGCAATTGAGTACCTTTCCTTTATTTCATATATTAAACCAAAAGATCCTGAATCTTATATACTTAAAGCATGGTTACAATGGTCAGAGGCAAAATATCTTTTTGAAAAAAACCTTCCATATAATGAAAAATTAAATCAGGCAGTTGAGACATATCAAAGAGGTGAAAAAAATAATCCAACAAACTGGAAAATTTATTTTGAGGAAGGAATTATGTGGGAAGCATTTGGAGAAAAAGAAAAAGCATTGAAATCTTACTATATAAGTTCAAAATATAGTGGTCCACCATACAATAAAATTTATGAGATAAAATGTAAAAAATTTGAAATTGAGGTAAAATAATATTAAGTAAAAAAAGGGGGAGTTATGAAAAAATTAAGTTTGGTTTTTGTAAGTTTATCTTTTCTTTTATATTCAGAAGTTAAAAAAGCAACTTATGATGAGATAAAAAATTCAGTTCAACTTTTAGAAGAGGCAATAAGGGAAGAAAATGAAAATTTGGTTGTTTTGTTTAGTGAAGCAATTGAAATAGAAAAAAGAGCAAATTCTCCTTATTATGCAGAAAAAATAAAGGAAAAAGTGTGTAAAACAGGGAAAATAAGTGAAGCACAATTTAAAAAATTAAGAGAAAATTTTTCATTTTTTGATATTTCTATTGCATGGGCAATAAATCAAGTTACAGGTCAATTAATTGAAAAGATATTGAGAGAAAAACAAGAAAAGGGATGGGGAAGTATTATCTCTGAGGGAAATATGGTTCAATTTGAAAATATCCTATCAAAAATAAAACAATTAAATCCAAAGTCAGAAACCTTTTAAAAAACTACAAATTTTTGAAGGGAGCCCTTTTTCTAAAATTTTTTTAATTGTTTTTTCAGTTTCATATTCAATTCTTTCAAGTTTAAAGATTTTTTTCTCGGTATCATAAATTGAAACACACGAGAAAGGATAACCATCTCTTGGAAATCCTACACTTCCTACATTTATTATATATTTGAAATTTTCTTCTATCTCTATTTCAATCTTTCCTGAAAAATCTGCTGGAATTTTTTCTGTTTTTTTTGTTTCAATTTTTTTTCTGAATATAACTGGTATATGTGTATGTCCAACAAAACATATTCTTTTTTCAAGGTTTTTGAATTCATCCTCTGCGTCAATTATGTTAAAAATGTATTTATAATAAGGGTCTGTTATAGAACCGTGAACAAAAAACAAATCTTCAATCTCTTTTTTATCTTCCCATTTTTTTATTTGTTCAATTTCTTCTCTAATTTCCTTTGCTGTCCATTCAAGTGAAATTTTTGCATACTTTTTAAATCTTAAAAAATCATTTTTTAAAATCCCATCTTCATGATTTCCTTTTAATATAATATCAGCATTTTTCTCTGCTAAATTTATACATTCACTTGGATCGGGTCCATAGCCAATAATATCACCACATATTATAAGTTTATCTATGTTGTTTTTTTCGTAAAATTTAATAGCAGATTGAAAACTTTCAAGATTTGAATGAATATCACTAATTATTCCAATTTTCATATAATTCCTTTAATTTTTTAATAATTTCTTTTAAAGGAGGTCTTTTTTCAAATTCCTCGGATTTTACTGAATGAATGATAGGATAGATTTCTTCAAATATTTCATAATTTGAGAGTAATTCTTCAATCATTATACCGTATGAATATATATCACTTTTAAAATTGCTAATTCCCTTTTTTCTTTCCGGAGCAATATATTTATCAGTTCCGCCTGTATAATTGTATCTTTTGAAAAATCTTAATTTTTGTGCAAACCCAAAATCAATAAGTTTTAAATTCAGGAAATTTTTACTTATTAATATATTTTCTGGTTTTATATCATTATGGACAATTCTTCTTGAATGTATGTATTCAATTGTTTCTCCAACTCTTATCAAAATTCTTAAAATTGTAAAACAGGAGATTTCTAAATTTTTATTTAATAAGGTTCTCAAATTATTTCCGTCTATATATTCCATAATCATAAAATAAACTTGTTCAATTTTACCAAATTTGTAAACTTTTATTATATCTGGATGGGAGAGATTTTTTAATATTTTATATTCTCTTTTAAATACCTCTACCTGATGTTTTAAATTTCTGTATGGCTTAAGAACTTTTATAGCAACAGATTTTTGTGAATTTAAATCTTCTTGTATCCCTTTGTAAATAGTAGAAGTCCCTCCATCCCAGATAATTTCTTCTATTCTGTAATTTTCTATAATCTGTCCCTTTAACTTAAGTTTATATTGTTCCATAGTTAAAAAAAACCAAATAATTTTAATACAATTTTTATTTTTTTTCAACCAATTGTATAATATTTTTGATGGAAAACAAAAATAAAAAAAATATAGTTGTTGGAATTACAGGTTCTATAGCGGTTTATAAAAGTTGTGAAATTATTAGAGGTTTGAAAAAAAATGGCTGGAATGTTAAAGTTATTATGACAGAAAATGCCAAAAAATTTGTTAGTCCTTTAACATTTGAAACATTGTCAAAAAATCCAGTTTATTCAGAGATGTTTTTAAGAAATTATGAAGAGGACCATATTAAACTCTCTGATTTTGCTTCAATAATTTTAATCTGTCCTGCAACTGCAAATATTATTGGTAAAATTGCTTCTGGTATATGTGATGACCTTTTAACCACAACAGTTTTTGCATTTGACGGACCTGTTATTTTTGCTCCTGCAATGAATGAAAAAATGTGGCTAAATAAGATAGTAAAAGAAAATGTAGAAAAGTTAAAAAAATATGGTTATTACTTTGTTGGACCTGAAAAGGGTGAACTTGCAAATGGTAAAGTTGGTATAGGACGACTTGCTGAAATAAATATAATTGTTGAATTTGTTGAAGAAATTTATAATAAATTTTGTAAATAATCATTTTAAAAAGACAAATATTTTCTAAGACCTGCCTTTGTTCCGACATAACTTTGAAACTCTTAACTCATTTTTCTCAAGTTGTCTTTATTCCATTTTTGCTTCCTTGTCTGCCTGCCTGTTGCTTTTTTTACTTTTTTAAAATAAAATATAGTTCAAATTTAATTAGGAGGTAATTATGGGAAAGGTGTTTTCCTTAATACCTAAAAAAGTTAAAAGAGTTGAAACAAAATATAGAAGGATAGTAACTGAAATTCCTGTTCCAGAGTCAATACCAATTCTTGAAAAGTTGAGAAAATATGAACCAATTTCAATGACAGGACAGCCACCAATTATATGGGATAAGGCAATTGGTATAAATATATATGATAAATATGGGAATATTTGGCTTGATTTTTCTTCAGGAGTTCTTGTTGCAAATGCAGGTCATGGAAATGAATTTGTTATTGAAGAGATAAGAAAAAAGATAGAAAAGCCACTTTTACATAATTATTGTTTTCCTTCAGAGATAAGAGCAGAACTTGTTGAAAAAATTGCATCTTTATCTCCTGAACCATTAAAGAAAGTTTTTTTACTTACAACAGGAGCAGAGGCAGTTGAATGTGCGATTAAACTTGCAAGAACATATGGAAAGTCAAGAGATAAAAAAGTTATTATTTCTTTTGAAGGTGCTTTTCATGGAAGAACTCTCGGTGCCCAAATGATAGGTGGAATTCCAAATTTAAAAGAATGGATTGTTAATTCTGATCCTGATATTATTCAGATTCCATTTCCAGGAGATCCAAGATGTAAGGATAAAAGTTTTGATTTATTTTTAAGAACAATTAAAGAAAAGGATGTTAAAGAAAAAGATGTTTGTGCTGTTATAAGCGAGACATATCAGGGTGGAAATGCATCTTTGATGCCTGTAGAATATGCGAAACAATTAAGAGAATGGTGT
The DNA here is from genome assembly GCA_023818645.1 of Candidatus Omnitrophota bacterium. Taxonomy (GTDB): domain Bacteria; phylum Ratteibacteria; class UBA8468; order B48-G9; family JAFGKM01; genus JAMWDI01. Next base: position 24,883 of record JAMWCJ010000016.1, read on the forward strand.
GATAGAAATGGAGTTTTATTAATATTTGATGAAATACAGGCAGGTTTTGGAAGAACCGGAACTTTATGGGGATTTCAACATTATGGAATAATTCCTGATTTATTCGTTCTTGGTAAAGGTATTTCAAGTTCTCTTCCTATATCTGCTGTTGTTGGAAGGAAGGAAATTATGGATCAGTATGAACCAGGAACTATGACAAGTACACATACAGGAAATCCTTTATGCTGTGCTGCTGCTCTTGGAAGTATAAAATACATAGAAAAATATAGGTTGTGGGAAAATGCTGAAAAAATGGGAAATGTTTTTGAAAAAAAATTATCCGAATTGAAAAATTATAATTGTGTTGGTTTTATTTGTGGAAAAGGACTTGTATGGGGATTACATATAGTAAAGGATGGAAGTGAACCAGACCCTGATACTGCTTTTAAAATTGTTGAGAAATGTTTTGAAAAAGGTCTTTTGTTTTTTGCTCCTGTTGGTTATAAAGGAGCAACTATAAAGGTTAATCCACCCTTGATTATAAACAAAGAGGCAATTTTAGAAGGATGTGAAGTAATAAAGGAATCAATTGAGGAGGTCATATTTGGATGAAATAAAAAAAGTAATTGAAAAAAATCTGGAAAAGTCAAAGGAATTTTTAAAGGAATTGATAAAGTTTGAAAGTATCTCTGGAAGAGGAGAGGAAAAAATTCAGGAATTTATTTATGAGGAATTTAAAAACTTTGGGGACTGTAAACTTGTTCAGATAGACCATGAGATAAAAAAAGACCCTGAATATACATTTGGGGATGTGGAGTATGATTATAGAAAAAGGAAAAACCTCTGTCTTGAAATTGGAGATGGCAATAATTATACTCTTATTTTAAATACTCATTCGGATGTCGTTCCTGCTTATAATTGGGAAAAAGCATTTTTACCTGAAGAAAAAGATGGTTATATTTATGGAAGAGGTGCCTGTGATGCAAAAGGTCAGATAGCAACGATCTATTTAGTTCTAATGTCTCTCAAAAATTTGAATAAAAAAATTTCTGGTAAACTCATTGTTGAAATTGTAATTGAAGAAGAGGTCGGAGGAAATGGTTCTCTTTCTTTGATAAGACAGGGATATAAAGGAGATGGAGTTATTGTTCTTGAGCCAACTGAATTAAAAATTACTCCTTCTAATAGAGGCGCTGTATGGTTTAAACTTGAATTGTTTGGAAAAAGTGTTCATATGGGCAAAATTTGGGAAGGAGTTAATGCAATTGAAAAGTTCTGTTATCTTTATTCAAAATTGAAACAATTTGAAAAGAAACTTATAGAAGAAAGTAAAAATGTACCATTATTTGAAAAATTTAAACAGCCAGTTCAGTTAAATTTTGGAACAATAAAAGGAGAGGGATGGCCAAGTATGGTATGCGGAAAGGTTGAGGTTGAAGGTGGGATTGGTTTTTTACCAAATAAGACATTAAATGAGATAAAATACGAATTTGAAAATGTTATAGAAAATTGCCAAGATGATTGGATTTTGTCTAATTATAAATTATCTTTCCATAAATTACACAATGATTCATATTCTATACCTGCTGACCATATTCTTGTAAAAACAGTTGAAAAAGCATGTATTGAATTAGGACACCAACCAGTTATTGAGGGATTTATTGCAAGTTGTGATGCTCGTTTATTTAACAAGGTAGGTAATATGCCTGTAATTGTTTTTGGACCTGGTTTACTTGATGATGCACATTCAGACCATGAAAAAATAAAAATAGAAGATATAAAAAAAGCAGGAGAAATTTTATTAAGAACAATCTTAAATTTAATGGAGGGAAAAAAATGATAAAACTTGGAATAATTGGTCTTGGGAAGTTTGGGACAAATATTTTAAATACATATAAACAACTTGAAAGAAAAGGAATTTGTAAACTTGTTGCTATCTGTGATATAAATGAAAAAGTTTTAGACGAACAGGTAAAAAAATATAAAACAAAAGGATATACTGATTATAAAGAAATGCTTGAAAAAGAAGAATTTGATGGAATTGCAATTGCTACTCCTGATCCATTTCATAAAGAGCCAGTTATTTATTGTGCAAATAAAAAGATACATGTTTTTGTTGAAAAACCATTAGATGTTACTATTGATGGATGTATTGAAATGATAGAAGTTTGTAAAAAAAATAATGTATTGCTTCAGGTAGACTTCCATAAAAGATTTGATCCATTTCATCAAACAATTAGAAAGGATATAGAACAAGGGAAGATTGGGAGAATAGAGTATGGTTCTGTTCATATGGAGGATAAAATTATTGTTCCAAGAGATTGGTTCCCAAACTGGGCTGATAAAAGTTCACCTGTTTGGTTTCTTGGAGTCCATTTTTTTGATTTAATAAGATGGTTTTTGAAAAGTAATGGAAAGAAAGTTTTTGCTAAAGGGATAAAAAATAAATTAAAATTACTTGGAATAAATACATTTGATGCTGTTAAAGCAATTGTAGAGTTTGAAAACGGTGCTATTATTTCTTTTGAACTTTCCTGGATTTTACCAGAAAATTTTGAAAGTATTGTTAATCAGGGTTTTAAACTTGTTGGAGAAAAAGGGATTATAGAATGCGATAGTCAGGACAGAGGAACAAGGGTATGTTATGAAAGTGTTGGAGTTATGACTTACAATTCTGCTTTTATAAATGAAGTTGAAAAATTTGGTGAGATTTTTTATTCTGGATATGGTATTGAAAGTATTGAAGATTTTGTTTATAATATTAAATACTTAAAAGAAGGTTATAAAATAGATGACTTAAAGAATTGGATAAGTGCTTTTGGACAGGATGGACTTGAAGCAACAAAGATTGCTGTAGCAGTCCATAGAAGTATAGAAAGTAAAAAAGAAGAAGAAATTTAGAGGAGAAAAAAATGGCAACAAAAATAAGATTGGTAAGAAAAGGGAAAAGAAACAGACCATTTTTTAGAGTGATTGCAGTAAGTGATAAGAAAGATGGGAGAGGGGATGTTCTTGAAGTTTTAGGTTATTATGATCCATTGCCTGACCCTGCTATTTTTGAAGTAAAAGAAGATAGGGTTAAATACTGGTTAAGTGTTGGAGCAAAACCAAGTCCAACTGTTGAATCATTTTTAAAGAAAAAAGGGATTATATAAAAGATTAAATGCAAATTGATATCCTTACAATTTTCCCTGAGATTTTTACTCCGCTTGATGTAAGTATTATTAAAAGAGCAAAAGAAAGAGGAATTGTAAGGATAAAAATTTGGGATTTAAGAGATTTTTCAAAAGATAAACATAAGAAGGTTGATGACAAAGTTTATGGAGGAGGGAAAGGAATGGTTTTAAAATGTCAGCCAATATATGATGGGGTTATCAAAATAAAAAGGGAAAATAAAGATGCAAAGGTTATTTTAACAAGTCCTACAGGTCAACTTTTTAACCAACAATTTGCAAAAAAATTAAGTCAAGAAAAAGGGCTTATTATAATTTGCGGTCATTATGAAGGTGTTGATGAAAGAGTAAAAAAAATATGTGATTATGAGATTTCAATAGGTGATTATATTTTAACAGGTGGAGAACTTCCTGCAATGGTAATAGTTGATAGCGTTGTTCGTCTTTTAAAAGGCGTTTTACCAGAAGAAGTTCCTGTTTATGATAGTTTTTACAATTATTTATTTGACTGGCCTTGTTATACAAGACCTAAAAATTTTAGAGGAATGAAAGTACCAGAAATATTATTATCTGGGGATCATAAAGCAATAGAAGATTGGAGAAAAAAAATTGCAATTGAATATACGAAAAAAAAGAGACCTGACCTTTATGAAAAATATATAAAACAAGGAGGAAAAGATGACATTGAAAAAAGTAGAAGAGATTGAAGAAAAGATTAAACCAGATAAAGAAATCCCTGAATTTTGGCCTGGTGATGAACTCGCAGTTCATATAAGAATAAAAGAGGGAGAAAAAGAGAGAATTCAAATTTTTACAGGCACCTGTATAGCAAGGAGAGGTAAAGGAATAAGGGAGACATTTACAGTTAGAAAAATTTCTTATGGAGAAGGTGTTGAAAGGATTTTCCCTTTATATTCTCCAAATATTGTAAAAATTGAGGTATTGAAAACAAGGGAAAGGAATAGACTTGCACCAAGAGCAAAGATGTATTATTTAAGAAATAAAAATAAATGAGAAATATTGAACTTGGGAAATTTGGAGAAGAAAAAGGTATTGAATTTTTAAAAAAGAATGGATATAAGATAATTGAGAGAAATTATAGAACAAAAATAGGTGAGATTGATATAATTGCCAAAAAGAAGAGAGAAATTGTTTTTATAGAGGTTAAGACAAGAAGTTCTGATAATTATGGACTTCCAGAAGGAGCAGTCAATCAAAGGAAATTAAAGAAGATTGAAAAGGTTGCCTATTTGTATTTAAAATTAAAAAAAATTAATCTACCAGTAAAATTTGAAGTTTTATCCATTATAAAAGAAAATGATAATTTTAAATTTGAAATAATACCTATTTAAAACTAAACCCCTTCTTGATTAAATCAATACACATATTTACAACTTCCTCATCATACTTTATACCTTTATTTATATAGATTTCATTTATTGCTTCATCAATAGTTAATGCAGGTCTATAAGGTCT
>JAMWCJ010000089.1 GCA_023818645.1 Candidatus Omnitrophota bacterium
TATTCTAACTTAAAATTTTTCCATCTTCAACTATTTATAAAAAAAGTAAAAAAGGGTAAAATATTTATTTATGGAGCCGAAATATATAAGTATAAGAGGAGCAAGAGAACATAATTTAAAGAATATAAATCTTGACCTTCCAAGAAATAAACTTATTGTTATAACTGGAATTTCTGGTTCTGGAAAATCATCTCTTGCTTTTGATACCCTTTATGCAGAAGGTCAGAGAAGGTATATAGAAAGTTTATCTGCTTATGCAAGACAGTTTCTTGAACAGATGAAAAAACCAGATGTAGAACAAATAACAGGACTTCCACCAGCAATTGCAATTGAACAAAGAAAAGCAGCAGCAAACCCAAGGTCAACTGTAGCAACAACAACTGAAATTTACGATTATTTAAGGGTCTTATTTGCAAGAATTGGAATACCTCACTGTCCAAATTGTGAAAGAATTATATCAAGACAATCTTCAAGTGAAATAATTGAAAGAGTTATGAATTTTGATACTAATTCTGAAATAAAAGTTCTGGCACCAATTGTAAGAGGAAGAAAGGGAGAATATAAAAAGATATTTGAACAAGTAAAAGGAATGGGATTTTTGAAAGTTAGAGTTGATAGAAGGTATTATGATGTAGAAGAAGAAATAAAACTTGATAGATATAAAATTCATAATATAGAGGTATTAATTGATAATTATAAGGTTGGAGAGGAGGATAAAACAAGGATTGCAGAAAGTATTGAGATGTCTTTAAAGATTGGTAAAGGTATTGTTATTATTGAAAAGGATGGTAAGGATATAGTTTTTAATGAAAGTTATAGTTGTCCTATTTGTGGAATTAGTTTTGAAGAAATTTCTCCAAGAATGTTTTCTTTTAATAGTCCTTATGGTGCCTGTCCTGAATGTAAAGGTCTTGGTTTTTTATTGAAAGTTGACCCTGATTTAGTTATTCCAGATAAAACAAAAACATTTAGGGAAGGAGCAATAAAACCATGGCATGATGTTGGAGGTAGAGGACTTTTCTGGTATTATAGGTCTCTTTTAAATGATATACTTGATTCACTTGGTAAGGATATTGATGATAGAGTTTGTGATTTAAGTAAAAAGGAACTTGATATAATTCTTTATGGAAGTGATGAATATAATTTTGAAGGTGTAATTCCAAACCTTGAACGACTTTTTAGAGAAACAGAAAGTGAATATAGAAGAGAAGAAATAATGAAATATATAAGAGAAGTCACTTGCCCTTCTTGTAAAGGAAATAGATTAAAACCAGAATCACTTTCAGTTAAAATTGGTGGAAAATCAATTATGGATATTTGTAGATTAAGTGTTATTAAAGCAAAAGAGTTTTTTGAAAATTTAAAATTAAATGAGAAAGAAAAAATTATTGCAAAACAAATTTTAAAAGAAATTTTATCACGACTCAATTTCCTTCAAGAAGTAGGCCTTGATTATTTAACCCTTGATAGGATGACGCATACTTTATCAGGAGGAGAAGCAGAAAGGATTCGTCTTGCAACTCAGATTGGCTCTGGACTTGTTGGTGTTCTTTATATTCTTGATGAACCAACAATTGGGCTTCATCAGAGAGACAATTTAAAACTTATAAATACTTTGAAACACCTGAGAGATATAGGTAATACAGTTGTAGTAATTGAGCATGATGAAGAGACAATAAGAAATGCTGACTATATTGTTGACCTTGGTCCAGGCGCTGGTATTCATGGAGGTGAAGTTGTTGCTCAGGGAGTATTGGAAGATATTATAAAAAATGAAAATTCAATAACAGGAAAATATTTAAGTGGAAAATTAAAAATAGAAATTCCAGAAAAAAGGAAAAAACCTACTGATAAAAAAATTAAAATTTTAAAAGCAAGTCATAATAATTTAAAAAACATAGATGTTGAAATTCCTCTTGGACTTTTTGTATGTGTAACAGGTGTTTCAGGTTCTGGTAAAAGTAGTTTAATTGAAGATGTTTTATATAAAGGATTGAAAAAAATTTTATATGATACAAAAGAAGAACCAGGAAAACATGAAGCAATTTTGGGAATTGAATATGTAAACAAGGTAGTTGTTATAGACCAGTCACCAATAGGAAGAACTCCAAGGTCAAATCCTGCAACTTATACAGGTGCTTTTACATATATAAGAGAGATATTTGCAAATACAACTGAAGCCAAAATAAGAGGTTATACTCCTGGAAGATTTAGTTTTAATGTCAAAGGGGGTAGATGTGAAGCATGTATGGGAGAAGGTATAATGAAGATTGAGATGCATTTTCTACCAGATATTTATATTCCTTGTGATGTTTGTAAAGGGAAAAGATATAATAGAGAAACTCTTGAAATAAAATATAAAGGGAAGGATATATCAGAAGTTCTTGAAATGAAGATTGAAGAAGCACTTGATTTTTTTAGAGTTCATCCTAAACTTTTAGAAAAACTAAAAACGCTCTATGATGTTGGACTTGGATATCTTGCTCTTGGACAACCAGCAACTACTTTATCAGGAGGAGAAGCACAAAGAGTTAAACTTGCAGCAGAACTTTCAAGAAAAGGGAATGAGAAAACAATATATATACTTGATGAACCAACTGTTGGACTCCATATGGCTGATATTGCAAAATTACTTGATGTATTGATGCGACTTGTTGATAAAGGCTCAACAGTTATTGTAATTGAACATAATCTTGAAGTTATTAAATGTGCTGACTGGATAGTTGACCTTGGACCAGAAGGAGGAGATAAAGGTGGATACATTGTAGCAACAGGCACTCCTGAAGAAATAGCAAAAAATCCAAAATCATATACTGGTTATTTTTTAAAAAAATATTTTGAAAGAGAACCCATCAATATAACTATGTAATTTATTTAAAAAGAAGTTTGTCATAATCATAATATAAATGAAAATCAGGTCTTCTTAATTTTGCAGAACTGGTAAGTTCTTTTCCATATGGAATGTATATAGAATAATCATATCTACATATAGCGAAATACCATACATCTCCCTTTTTAGGCGGATTTGTTGTTGAAAAAGTAGAAAAAGGGATAGCAATTTCTATCTCCCATCCTTCATCAACATCATCGTTATTAAGAGTGCCATTAATTTTTATTGCCACTTTTGCTTCTGAAGAAAACCTTTCAATGTTTTTTAAATAATAAACTCCTTTTCTATGAAAAAATCCATCAAAAAGAGTTCCTAATATATTTGTATCTATTTCATAATAGTGGGTTGATTTAAATTTTGGTTTAATAAAAATTTCTAAAACATCGTCATTCCAAACAGGTCCATCATGTTTATCTACATAGCCAATAAGACATTTATCCTCCATTTTTCCTGCAATGTATAAATAATTATCATCATATTTAATCCAGACAATTGTATTTGAATTTACTTTTTTATCAACAGCACCTGCTCTATAAAAAGTTTTTATTGTTGGAGTTTTTCCCCATTCTTCCTCTGTTATATTTCCATCTATTGTAATTTCTTTTGTTACTCTTTTTGCTATATAAATCTGTCTTTCACTCCATAAATAAACCGCAAAACTTAAAATAAAAATCAAAACTCTTTTTTTCATATAAACTCCTTTTTTTCATTTATAAAAGGTTTTTTGTTATTTCTATAAGTTCTTTTTCAGTAAGTAGTCCTATTTTTTGTTGATAAATATTTCCATCTCGGTCTATAATAAAAGTTGTTGGAACTGCTCTTATCCCTCCATAAATAGATTCAATCTTTCCATCACTCTGACATATTGGATAATTGATATTTTTTTCTTTGACAATTTTTTTTATATCCTCCAGATTAGAAGATACAGCAATTCCCACTATTTCAACACCTTTGTCTTTATACATTTTATAGAATTTAACAAAATCAGGTATCTCTGCACGACAGGGTGGACACCATGTAGCCCAAAAGTTAAGGATTACAACTTTACCTTTATAATCAGAGAGTTTTAATTCCTTTCCATTAATGTCTTTTAATGTAAAATCAGGTGCTTTTTTTACCTGTGCTGAGGTATAGAGAGAAATTAAACTAAACAAAAAAACTAATAAGATAAAATTCTTCATAATTTTCACCTCCTTTCCATATTTATTCTCCAATCATTTTTATTTTAACAGGAATTAAAAGTTTCTGCCCGGGATAAATTATATCACTTTTTAAATTGTTAACTTTTTTAATTTCTTTGACATTTACTTTAAATTTTTCTGCAATTTTTGAGAGATAATCACCTTTTTGGACTACATATATTCTATTATTTTCTTCTTTTTCAAAGAACTTTATCTTTTCAATTACTCCATTTTTTAAGATTTGTGTTTCAGAAGTTATAATTTCTTTTAATTTTGAAATTTCATTTTCATGTCTTATAAATTCATCAATAATAATTTTGTTGTTTTCATTAACAATATTTTTCGTTAAATCAATTTCTTTTTTTAAATTTGATATATCTTCATTCAAATTTCCAAGTTCTTTATTTAGTCTTGAGATTGTATCTTTTATATTTATAATTTCGTCTTGAATGAATGAAAGAGATTTTATAAGAGTTGATGAAGAAGAAATTAAATCATTATAAATTTTCTTAAGTGTCTCAACATTTTCAATTATTTCATTGTTTCTTTTAATCCCCTGTTTTGAAAACTCTTTTAGATCATTATTTATATAAAAAACTTCTCTTTTAAGGGAAAATACTTCACTTTCCTGCCTTGTTAATTCATCAATTAATAACTTATTTTGAACTTTAATAGAATTTTCGACCATTTCAACCTTTTCCTTTAAAAAATTTATTTGTTTTAAATTGTCTTCAATAATATTTGATAATTTTATTTGTGTATCTTTTAAATTTATTAAGTTGCTCTGAAAATCATTTATTGTTTTTATGTAAGATGTCTGGAATTCATTAATTGATTTCTGTAAAGTTAATGGTAGAGAAAGGATATCTACATAACTTTTTTTTATTGTTAATGTTTCTTTTTCAATATTTGTAATTTTTTTATTTATTTCGTCTTCCAATTTTTTATTTTTTTCATCTGTATTAACGATAACTTCGTCAATTTTACCTTTAATTTCATCAATTTTATTATTTATTGATTTTATATCTTCCTTTAAAGATGCATATTCAGTCGCCTTGCTACTTAATATTTTTATCTCTCGTTTTAAATTGGTAATTTCATCGCTTATCTCTTTTATTATTACTGGAAATTTCTTTTCTTTTGAAATATACTCATTTACTGAATTGATTACTTCAGAAATATGGGTGATATTTTTATCTAAAATATTTAAAATTTCTAACTGGTTATTCTCTAATTTTTTTATTCTGCTATCAAAGTTTTCTACTGTAAAAAGTAAAGAATCTTCAATATCTTTTATTTTTTCTTTGTTCACTTGTTCCTTTTTCGGTAAATCTGTGCATCCACTCAAAAAAATAAAAATTAAAATAAAAATTCCCCTTTTCATTTCTTTTCAATTCCTATTTTGAATTCACATCTTCTATTTTTTGCCCATGAAGTTTCATTACTTCCCAAGACAGATGGCTTATCTTCTCCATAACTGACTGTAAACAATCTTTTTGGTGAGACGCCAAAATTTATTAAAAAATTCCTTACACTTAAAGCCCTCTGTTCACCAAGAACAAGATTATATTCTCTCGTTCCTCTTTCATCACAATGACCTTCAATTAAAACAACAATTTCTTTATTATTTAAAAGATATTCACCTATTTTTATTAATGTTTCCTGCTCTGATTTTCTTATTTCATAACTATCATAGTCAAAATAAATATTTTTAAAAATTTTTTCAATTTCTTTATTTATTTCGGATGGAGCAACAAACTTTATATTCTCTGGGATTTGATATAATTCTTCAGAAAATATTTCTTCAAAATGCTCTTCTGTTTTTCCCTTTGGAGTTTTCTCACGATATTCAGAGATTTCGGACTTTTCTTCCTCTTTGGCAATTGAAATAAGTTTGGGAATTTCTTTAGTTTGATAATTTAAATCTTCTACTGACTTTTCTTTGGAAATAATATCCACAATTTTTTCTTTTAATGATACCCCATCAATTTTTTCCTGTTTTTTTTCAATCTGCTGACATCCATAAAACAGAAAAATCAAAAAAATTAAAAAATATTTTAATTTCATCCTATAAAATTTACTCTTTTTTTTTAATTTATAATTTTTAGTTCTTGTTGTCAAATAAATTTTAGAATAGAGTAGAGGATCTGTATAGATTTAAAGTGTAACTTTTTAAACTCTTTATCCTGTTTTTATTTCTAACTTTTACCTTGTAAGTTAATGGGATTATCCTTTAATTACTGCAAGGGGAATCATTTTAGCAACTTTTTTTGAAATCTCTGCTCCTTCAACAACTTTAATA
>JAMWCJ010000090.1 GCA_023818645.1 Candidatus Omnitrophota bacterium
CTTTGTGCCATTTTTTAATTATCACTTCAATATTCATCATCGTCCATGCACCAAGCAAAGTTCTTCTTTTAATTGCCCATTGAATAAAAGAGGCGCCAAGAAGTTTTCTTAGTTCATACTCCTTTTGTAAAATTTCTTCAGCGAATTTGTTTAAATCCCAGGTAAGATAAAAATGAGGAGTGTTTATGAAAATTTCAGTATTTTTTTCTCCTTTTATAAAAGATAGATGATGAAAAATTATCAGATAAGAGCATAAATGACACAATGGCATAGAAAAATTTAAATTCCAGAAAGAATTAGGCATTTCTGTAATCGCACCACCAAGTTCGCTAATATGTATGGCTTGAAACTTTTCTCTTTGTTCCATAAAGCGCTCGAAACCATTTGAACTTCTTCCCGTCCACGTTCCCCTTAAATTTTCCAAAATATTGTCCGGCAAAAAAAATCCTCCGCACCAACCACAGATTTTTGCTGAGGGACGCTCAACAACATTTACCAAAGAAGGAATAAATTCTCTTTCAAAAAAATTTTTGTGTTTTAATTGAATATAATTGGGATATCTTCTATTCTTTCCCCATATTGAAAATTTTTCTTTATGGTATTTAAAAATTAAATCATAACTTTCTTTAATCCACTCTCTATTCACCACAATATTACTTTCATCAAAAATGTTATCATTTAGTTTACTCCCAAACTCAAGCACCCTTAAAAATCCAATAACACCTGCATTATAAAGCCAGTTAGATGGGTATAAAGTAATCTTTTGATTATTATTCATAACAGTTAATTACCCTGTTAAACCTCTCAACAAGTTTTTCATTTAGGATCTTTTCAAATTTTAAAAGCCATTTTTTGATATATTTTTTATCAATATCTCTGTTTTTTAAAAGAATATTTTTGACATCTTCTAAATCCCTTTCTCTGCCTGCAATAATTTTATGAATAATTAAATCTTCTACCGAAGCATAGGATACTTCTATATCATCTATTTTTATTTTATTTACTCTTTTTAGTGCTTCTTTTTCATATTCTGAGTAGGAAAAAATAAAATCTATCCTCATCCCACTTTTTTCATCTATTACAGGTAAAACCATAGTTTGTTTTACAAAATCAATATGATTTTCAGGAATTATTTTCAAACTTAAATCTTTTATAATTTCTTCAATTATTCCACATTTTTCAACCCCTATACCAAGAGTTATATCAATATCTCTTGTTAATCTTGGCTCTCCATAGATTAACACTGCTTGACCACCAATTATCATATAATTAATCCCCTTTCTGTTTAATGTTTTTGCAATAGTTTTAATAAACTCTTTTAATTCCATTTATAACTCTTGCGTATTTTATGTCAATGTCAATATCTTCAAGCAGGTTATGCGGAGGAAACTTTTTTAAACTTGTTGCAAATTTCAATAGCTGTTCAAAGATCTCTATATTTGTATTTACATCTATCTTTGAATTTCTAATAAACCCCTTTTCAAATTCTTCAAGAAGTTTTCTATTTTTTACCATTCTCCCTTCTATTAGATTGTGTTATTGAATTTTTTGCTTCATAATTTTCTATCACTTCAAGTAACCCAAAACCCTGACCTGTTCTTACACCAAATCCAAAGTCATATAAAAATTGTAAAACTTCTATATCACCTTTTAAAACAAATTTCCCTCTAAAACCTCTCACATATCCATTATAATGAGGTACAATTGTTTCAACTATTGAATTTTCCTCTAAAATCAAAAACTCAAGATTTACCTTTTTCTCAATCCCTTTTATATATTTTAGGCGTTCTTCTGTTCTTTTCCTTAAAACTTCATTAAATCTTTCAATGTCTTCTTTTCCAGGGATGATATACCAATTTTTAAAGTCATTCGCTGATTTTTCAGGGTCTGTTAAAATAGAAACACCAATAGTTTTAAATATAACCTGATTACTCTTTACTTTTTTTTCTTGCAATAACAAAATATTTTCAAGATGAAAATCATTTTTTTCAATTCTTATAAAATCATTTTTATTTTCCTTTAAAGCAAGAAGACCATTCCAGAAATAAGAAATAACAGAAAAATCACCACTTGAAAAAATAATTGAAATTGCTTTACCTATTTTCCCTTTTTCAAATTCTTCTCCAAAGTAAGGAGAGAAAACATAGGGTTTTGATTTTTTAAATTCAAAAAGAGATTTATAAAATGACTGGTTTGATACTTCAAAAGTTTTTTTGATAAATGAGATAAAGGAACTTCTGATATTTTTTGTTAGGTCTCGTTCGGTTTGGCTGGTAAAGTTTAATAAGATTCTCATTTTTATATTTTATCCTAAATTTACAAAAATGTCAAATTTTTAGTTTTTCGGAGGACCGTCCTTGGGAGTAAGATGCAGGAAAATACCTTATGAGAAATTAAATTTTTTCAATATCATCAGGCGTTTGTAAACTTGCAAAAAAATTTGACAATTTTGAAAAAGGGATGGTAAATTTATAATAGTAATTTTTCCAAAATTTCTTATATGGAGTTTAATAGGAAGTATTGTAAAAGGAAACTGGAAAAAATTTTCCAGTCAACCTATACGGGGAAAGGGAGAGGGAACAGACTCCTTTACGGGCTTTATTGCCCAGGAAAAATGTTGTCTCCCTCTCCCTTGTTTTTAAAAAATTTAATTTTCAAAGAAACTAATTTATATAATAATATATTTTTAACCAAATTTAACTAGGAGGGGAAAATGGGAATTCTTTATCTAATTCCTTGTTCTAACCATAAACGAAGAGACAATATTACTTCTGAATATCAAATTAAACATTCTATTCTTAACTATCTTGATATTGATGAAAAAGATTACTTAAAAAATAGCAGAAATAAAATTTTTAAATTGATAAAAGAGGATGAGAGATTAATAAAAAGACCATCTAACAAATATCTAAAAGAAGGACCAGATTTAGGCGGAAAAGAAAAATGTGATTATACGCCTGCAATGAGAAGATACAAAGGAAGAATATTTGAAAAAATTAAGGAAGAAATATGGAAGGATAGAAAACATGAGGTTCTTATAATGTCAGGACTATACGGATTTGTCCTCCCTGAAGAATTAATCCAGAATTACAATGTAGATTTAGTAGATAGTAGAATAAAAAAAGAATGGGAGTGCATCTTAACATTTGTTGTTGAGAACTTTTGTAAAACAAAGAGAATAGATATGATAGTTAATCTTTTAGCAGTAGAAACCTATATTGAACTTATAAATTGGAAGTATCTTGAAGGGAATGGATTTTCTATTTACCATGTTTTTGGAGAAGAAAATCTAATTGGCGATGGTTTACTTCAAAGTATTGGAGATTTTTTAAAAAATTTTGGTTTGACAAAAGATGAATCTGATATACGAGAGGTTATTTGCAACCAAAAAGAATATAGAGGAACTTATGAAACATTACACTTTACTTCTTATATAGATAAGCTTCCTATTAGCATTGAAAATAGTTATGAATGTGAAAATTGGAAAAAATTTCGCTCTATTAGAAGGAGCCAAAATCTACAAATTGATAGAGGGGAATTAGAATCGTTGATTGAAAGAATATTACCTAAAAGCAAGTTACCTGTTGAAGATAAAATTAAAACTCCAACAAAGTCTCACCATAGACCATCCGGAATAGAGAATTTTATGAGAAGGTTAGCAGAATGTCCATATGTTGAAAAAGTTGAGTGGTATGGATGTAGTTCAGGTGGAGATACTTCTAGAATAACACGCATAAGAGAAAATTATATTATTGTGAGATTTGCTGATTCTGATAATTATTGTGGTGAATTAAGAATATCCCCAAGTGTAGATACACCCACCAAGCTTCAGTTATTATTTTTTGCTATTGCTGTGTATAGGCATATGAGAGGAGAAATAAGAGGGGGACTACCTGAGAGAGATTTTGATGACCTTTTATTTTAACTTATTTTTAAGTTTAAATACAGAAAAATTAAAGTCCAATTCGTTTAATGAAAAACCACGCATCTTAAGAGTACATTGCAATATTTTCGGATAATCTTTTCAGCATAAAAGAAGTTCTGCCGAAGACAAAATTTTGGTGTTCCATAATGTTATTTAATACGGCTTATGAAATTTCCTTATGTAATTTGATTTCCATGTATTAAATTATACAACATACTGTTAGTCAATATTTAACAACATTGTATATAATTGAATGTATAACCAGGTATTCCTGTTAACTGAGTAGGTGGAAAGGGATTTCCAATTAAGTGATTAGGATTGCTGTTTAATATTTCCCTCAACCATTCAGCTCGCTTATAAGTAGTACCAATCCCTGCACCAACAACTTGAACATGAAAACAATGAATTTGTGTATTTTTAAGTTGGCTACACAAAGTATTAAACACAATATGATAAGAGTTTGGAAGAAGGCTCCAAACAAAGGAAATATTATTTTGATATATGTAATTTTGAAGTATTCTCCACAATTGGTTCTGTTGCCAGAATTGATAAACTCTTACGCAGTTATGAAGTGTATCTTCCATTCTTAATTCATATTCCTTAAGTCCTTCATCTAACTTGGCAATACCATAAAATGCAGAGACAATCAATATGTGAATAAATGGATACTGGCCAGTCATAATCCTGCGTAAATGGCGACCAACAACTTTGTAAAAATTTCCTGTATATAGGTCTATAGCCTGAGTTAAAGGTGCATTAGGATTCAAAATTCCTCTTTGGTTTTCTGGCCTACTTGCAAGCATTGGTGTATTTTGGATATGTTGTAATAATTGATTTCTCAACTGTTGCACATTAGGAAGTGGTTGAGATTGTCCCTGGAAGGCAACAACTCTTTTCTGTTTACAGCAAGGAATCAACACCAAAGCATTCCAATTTTGTTTTATAATTGTAGAAGAGTACATAAATATTCACCTATCCTTGGAATACCTAAATCTATAAAGTATTTCTGCAGTTCATATTTATTCATGGAAGATATTTGCCATACTAAACTATCCAGATGAATCATTGTGATACGGGAATCTCTTCTCCTTATAATAGACAATATATCACTCCAGAAATCTCGCACATCATCATCAGAAGAAGGATTAAAACCTAATAAGTTTGTGAATTTCCTCACACGCAAATCTACTGGTACTGGAATAGGAGAAAAATCAAATCTGTACTCCTTTGCAATAAGTAAGGATATGCCTAAGCATTTCATTGCAAAAACAATAGTCTTATCTTGGGGGTTTTGATGCATTATTTCTGCAAGTTTATTCCAAATATCTAAGAAATCGGCTGAAACCTTTTGAGGGGTACTTACCCATAATTGAGATGCCAAACTGCTTTTCAAAAACCTATATAACCGTTCAATTTTATTTATCTTAAATCTTTCTTTTTGATAAAATGGCTCCAACAAATTATAAAGGTCGTCAGGAGATTTTGGAGGAGTTAAGATTGAATTATTTAAAACTGTGCGAATCTTTGGCCAATAAACTATCTCAGCTTTACCTTTCAATTGATAGTCATTCAGACCTGTAGCGAGCATCAGAGTTGCAAAGGGGCCAAAACCGTAAGGCAAAAAGAAACATTCCATATTCTGCCATTCAGGTTCTTTTTCAACTATTTTTTCCCATATATCCCAGGGAATCTTAGAAAGAATCTTTGCTAATATTCGCTTGTTTATGTTCACATTTTCATTTCTTAACATTAGAAATCTCCTTCTAAATGTCAATATTCTTTGTAGTATATTGTTCCAAAGTTAATTATGTATAACTTGTTCATTATCCGAACCCGGTTCGGATGTAATTGGCAATTGCGTATAGCGTTTCCTGCATAAAAGAAGTTGCCAAAGACAAAATTCAGGTGCATACTATAAGACACAACCCTTTTATACTGTGTTATATGCTGTCGCTCAGAATTCATGTTCTATACTTTAAAATTATATCTTCTCTATTTTTATATCCTAAACAAAAATTGTTTATAGGACATTGTGAACATTTTGGCTTGTCATGGTTTAAGCAGTAATTTGTTCCAATATATATTAAACCATCATCTAAATCACCTATACCATAATTTGTATTTAATAAAAGTGCATTCGGAATTTGCTGAATTTCAATTTTTGATGGTCTCTTTTTTCTTACTTTCAAATAATTAATACAAATAGTTTCATAAGAATCCATAATTTCTCTTGATGTAGAGAAGTAATCGGACTCTTTCCCTCTAATATTTGTTACACGAATGTAGTGTTTACCACCTTTACCTTTTCCTCTTTGGATAACATTCCATTTTTCGTAATCCGATAATTCGGCACAATAAAGTAAAAATCCACATCTGAATAAA
>JAMWCJ010000091.1 GCA_023818645.1 Candidatus Omnitrophota bacterium
AAAAAAATGCCGGGAGAGGGAGTCGAACCCTCACGGGAGCAAGCTCCCAACGGATTTTAAGTCCGTTGCGTCTTCCATTCCGCCATCCCGGCTTTCTTTAAATTATATTTTATTTTTTAACAATATTCAAGATTTTAATCAATTTTTTACTCCCTTTTAAAAGCATTGAACCGCAACGATCTCTACGGGACACCTACGAGGTGGGAGGTGGGATGGTCAAGAAGTTGTAGATAGGTTTTTTTCAAATTTTCAAACTCTTCTTTATATTCTTTCGGTATATTTTTTTCAGGAACAAATTTTAGATTTAAAAAATTAATAAATTTACCATCTTTCTGGAGCCTAAAATCAAGATGAGGTCCTGTTGCTGCTCCTGTCATACCTACATATCCAATAACTTCTCCCTTTTTAACTTTTTTCCCACAATAAGTCCCTGGTTCAAATCTACTTAAATGTCCATAATAAGAAATATAACCGTTTGAATGTTTTATTTTTATACATTTTCCATAATTACCAAGATAGCCGACAAAGATAACTGTTCCATTACCAATAGATGAGATAGGCGTTCCAATAGGTGCAGCATAATCAATTCCATAATGAGGTCTATAAATTTTATAAATTGGATGAAATCTTGACTTTGAAAAGAATGAAGTTATTTTTCTAAAAGATAAAGGTGCTTTTAAAAATGAACTTTCAAGCCCTTTTCCATTTTCATCAAAAAATCCCTTGAAATCATCTTTTTCAAAATAGAAGGCATAATATTTCTGATTCTCTAATTCATATTTCCCAGCAATAACCCTTATATCTTTTAAAATCTCACCATTTTTATCTGTCCAGCTTTCCCATATAAGTGAGAATTTATCACCGTTTTGACAATCAGTTAGAAAATCAATTTTTGATTCAAAAATTTCTGCAAATTGGATTATTATTTCAGGATTTATATTTAAACTTGTCATACTTTCATATAATGAAGAATTCAAAACACCTGCTTTTATAAATTTTTTTTTAAATCTCTCTATTTCTTCAACATAGGTGGTAAACTCCCCAGTTTCTTTCTGTTTCTCAACAATATAATAATTGAAAGGTTTACTGAAATATTTAAATTTTAAGAAATTACCATCATGTGAAAAATGCATTTCCCAGGTATCCCCAATTTTGCTTTTTCTTGGATCAAATATTTCCTTTAATTTGTTAATAATCATTCCCCTTTCATAATCAGATATTCCATTTATTTTTAAAATATCTCCTAATATATCACCTTGTTTTATCTTTCCATTAATTATATTTACTTTTGGATGGGATTTCTTTTGAGAAATTTTTATAAATGGGAAAAAAACCATAAGAACAAGGGATAAAAAGATTAATGTTTTTATTGTTTTACTCATTCTTTTTTTCTTCTTTTTCAATAAAAAATTTTTCTTCTTTGTCAATTTTTTCGTAATCAGAAGACGAAATTGTAAATATTATTTTTCTTTCTGGGTGATAACAAAATATTTTATCTTCTATTTTCTTTCCAAAATTAACTTCTATTTTAGATTTTTCGTCCTTCACAATTATTTTTAACAGTGGCAGAGAAAGAGAAAATTTGTTGAATCTTTCTGGTGAATAATCAATAAACTCATCTATCTCAAGATATTTCAAATTATGCAAAAACTCTTCAACTTTATCTTTTGAAATTTTTTTCTTCCTGTCCTTTTCAAAATAATATCTTTCCTTTTCCTTTACAATTTTCAACTCTTTATCTTTTCTTATAATAGAAAACTCAACCACATTTGAAACATTTATATCGAATACTTTTCTCTCTCTTAAATCGTCTATGTTATCAGAAATGTCATTTACTATTCTGTCATCAACAAGAAATATATATGGCTTTAATGAGCTTTTTGAATAATATTTGTCCTTTTCCTTTTTACCAAGAAAAACAAAATATTCTTTGTCTCTTACTTTTATTTTGAATATTATTTTGGGATTTTCAAGACCACATTCTTTTTGCCCCTTATTTTCTTCAAATGAATTAACTTTTTGGTCTATAAGATTTTCAATTATTCTTTCTATCTTTTCCTTACTTGCAAGGTCTTTTATAGGATTTTCAATATACCATTTCTCTCCATATTTTCTAAATAGATATACAAGTTTCTCTTTTTTTATTTCAATCTCCTCAACCTCAGATTTATATATCTCAGTTTGAATTATTCTTCTATCTCTCAAGTCAAATTCTTTTTTTTCAAGTATATTATTCAAATCCCATTTATATACAAGAAAAACATCATTTTTATCTTTTGTTGTATAAAGATAACTTCCTGATGGTGTTTCATCTCCAATATAAAGTGTTTCCTTTTCTCCATCATAATGAATTTCTATTGATTTTTCAGGGGTTAAAAGTCCATATATACTTAAATCCTCTACTTTACCAATATCTCTCTCAATCTCAAGTGAAGATATTCTACTTATCAAACCTTCTATTTCATCTTTATCACATTCATAATTTTTATCTTTTATAATCCAATTTCCATCCTCATTCTTTTCAATCGCTATTTCTTTATCTTTACTTTTTAGCAAAATAAATTTTATTCTGTTTTTTTCAAAGGTAAATACCTTTTTCTCTTCTTTTTTCTCCTTTTTCAAAACAATCTTATTTTGAAAGAAATAGTAGGTAACTACAAGAATTAAAATGATAAAAAGGAACAAAGTTTTTTTAAATACCTTCATTTTCAGTAAATAAGTTTTCTCCTAAATGTAATAAATCCACCTAAAATTATTATCAAAACAGGAATTATAATTACAGGTAAGAAAAATAGAAACTTCCCTGCTTTTTCTGTAAGAATTAATGGTTGATTTTCCTCTTTTTTCTCCCTAATTGAGATTAAAATCTCTTCTTCTGCAAGATAGTTGATTGTATTTAAAACAAAATCTTTATTGGCAGAAAAGTTTATCATTTTATCAGAAACAAAATCAGAATCACCGAAAACTACAATATAAGATTTTTTTGTCTGGCTATTTTCTTTTATTTCTTTTTCAACAATAACTGCAACAGAAACTGGTCCTTTTTCATCATTTTCATCATACTTAACCTTACCCTTTTCTATCTCCTTTAAATCTTTTTCTGCCCATGAAGCAGAACTTGTTTTTGCAAGAACAGATCCTTTAATTTCAGATGGTAGATTTTCTTCTAAACTTACACTTCTTACAGAAGAAAAGATACATGCGGAATTTGAAATTTCTTTTGTAATTTCATGATAAGGATAATCCATTATTAGCGGACTTAAAGCATCTCCAAGAAATCTTCTGCTGGCAAGGTCTATAACTATGTCATTATCAATTTTAATTCCATAAGAGTTAAGAAAATCTTTTATAACTGGAAATTTTCCTATTTCTAAAAATAAGAGAACTCTTTTGCCTTTATTTATGAAATTATTTATCTCCTCAATTTCTTTATCAACAAAATCAATTTCAGGACCACATATTACAAGAATATCACAATCCTCTGGTATCCCTTCCCTCAATATTAATATTTCACCTGTTATATAGTTTTCCTGTTCAAGAGATTCCTTCAAAATACTCAACTTTTCATCCGCCCTTTTTTCACCATGACCTATCGTAAAATAAACCTTCTTCTTTTCTTCTTTTATCAGTTTTAAAATTGCAGAAGTTATATTTTTTTCATCCGGACTATATATTTTTTCATATTTATCACCTGATTTAATTAGAATTGTATCATAACTTGTAATTCCATATTTTCTTGCAAGCAAAACATCTCTATCAAGATCTGCAAATCTATAAGTTATAAATTTTGAACATGATCTATATTGCTCAAAAATTTCTTTTGTTTTATCATCTATCTTTCCCTTATAAAATATTATTATTTCAATAGGTTGTTTTAAATTTTTAATTATTTTTTTTGTTTGAGAAGAAACTGAATAGATTTTATTTTTGGTAAAGTCAATCCTTTTATAATTTTTTTCAGAAATAAGGTTAACAAATACAACAATTGCAAGAAAAATTATAACCATTAAAAATGCATTAATTCTGTAAAAAAATTTTCTCTCAACCATTTTAACCCCTGTATTTTTTTGATATAAGTATTCTTAATGTCAAAAACGAAAAGAAAAACAAAACACTTAAATAAAAAATCAAATCTCTTGTATCAAGTATTCCTTTTGGGAAATTTTCATAATGGTTATATAGAGATATAAAATCAAAAAATTTTGAATATTTTGTAGAAATTTCAGATATCCATCCTATAATCCAGAAAAGTAAAGAAGTACCAAAAGTTATAATTGCTGAAATAATTTGACTTTCAGTAAGGGATGAAATTAATATACCAATAGAAATAAAACTTCCACCAAGTAAAAGAAGTCCAAAATAACCATTTAAAAGCACCCCTTTATCAAAATTCACCCATTTTTCAAGAATAAACATATAAGAAAAAGGAATAAAAGTCATAATAATAAAAATTGAAAAACAGGCAAGAAATTTTCCCCAATAGATATCTGAGTCCTTTAATGGATAGGTGAATAAAAGTTCTATTGTGCCAAGTCGTCTTTCTTCAGAAAATAATTTCATTGTTAAAAGAGGAAGTACGAATAAAGAAGTTATCGCCATATTATGAAACATAGGACGCGCAACCATTTCATTTGGAGAGAGTGTAAAGTATGGATAGGGAGAATATGAATATCTCATTGAAATAATTGAATAATAAGCAGATAAAGCATAAAAGATAAATCCGCAGATAAGGTTAAAAATAAGGATGACTACATACGCAACTGGAGAGACAAAATAACTTTTAATTTCCTTTTTAAAGACAGATAATACCTTCATTTTTATTCCTTTGTTGTCAGTTTTAAAAATATATCTTCAAGAGTCATCTCTTTAATCCTCATGCTTAATAGACCAAAGTTATTATTTAAAATCTTTTCTGAAATCTCCTTTCTTACATCCTTTTCTGCAATAACAAGATAATTATTTATTTTCCCTTTTTCCAGAGAAGTAATATTTATACTTTTAACACCTGGGATCCTTCCAATAATCTCTCTTACTTTTTCAACATCTCCATCAATTTCAAGGTATATTTCAATTACTCCTTTCAATCTTGCTGTCAAATTTTCAATTGTATCAACTGCAATAATTTTCCCTTCATTTATGATAATAACTCTCTCACAAACCATACTTACTTCTGGAAGAATATGACTTGAAAGAAAAATTGTTCTTTTACCTGCTAAATTTTTTATTAAATTTCTTGTTTCAATAATCTGTTTTGGGTCAAGACCTATTGTTGGCTCATCAAGTATTAAAACAGGAGGATCATTTATAATTGCTTGTGCTATTCCAACTCTCTGTTTATACCCCTTTGAAAGTTTATATATACTTCTATTTTTAACATCTGAAAGCCCACACTCTTCTATTACTTTTGAAATTCTTCTATTTTTTTCATCTTTTTTTATTATACCTTTCATCTCACAAACAAAATTTAAAAATTCATTGACAGTAAACTCTTCATATAATGGATTTTTTTCAGGTAGATATCCTACGCTTTTCTGAACCTGGAGTGGATTTTCAAGGATATCATATCCATTTACTATTGCAGTCCCTGAACTCGGCGTTAAAAAACATGTTAAAATTCTCATTATTGTTGTCTTACCAGCAGCATTTGGACCAAGAAGCCCTACTATTTCTCCCTTTTCAACTAAAAAACTAACATTTTCTATCGCCTTTGTTTTTCCATAATATTTTGTAAGATTTTTTGTCTCAACCATTTTTTCTTTCCTGTTTATTTTTTAAAATTATATTAAAATTCATAAATCTGTCAACTTCGCGAATTGTCTCATTAAAAAATCTATATCAAAATGTCTATCTTCTTATTTATGAGAAAATTTTATAAAAGGGACTGGATAATGGTAAAGAGAAAGTTGAATATAAAAGAGAGGAAGGCCGATTTTTATTATGAGGGTGTAAGAAGAAAATACTTGCTCCATACTTATATTTTAAATTTTCCTTTTCATTCTATTTTTTACTATAAACTGTTCTTACATTTTCACCAAATTTTTGTTTTTCAGAGAGAAACTTAATAGGTAAAGTATTCTAAATTGATAATATGTAAATAGAAATAACTTTTCTATCTTTTAAAAAACGCGTCTAAAATTAAACCGTAACTTCCCAATTGTTAAGTAATATGTAAGTCCAAATTTTCTATTAGATTCCTTGTCTGTTTCGGTATTTCCAGCGTTAACCAGTGAGTAGAAACTTTTACTTTCCTGATTCTACTTAA
>JAMWCJ010000017.1 GCA_023818645.1 Candidatus Omnitrophota bacterium
TTTAAATCAGGCAAGGCATAAAGCACGTCTTGCAACATGCACAAATAATTTAAAACAGATTGGAATGGCTTTTAGAATGTATATAGAGGATTGGGAAGGTTATATTCCACCAAAGAATGACGGTGTCCCAGATAACTGGTTATTAGAATCAAATATAGGAACAGATAAAGGTGGTCCAGATGGAAATAGTAAAAGAGCACATCGTCTTGCCTTATTGAGATGGAAATATGACTATAACTTAAAAAAATGGGTTTCTTCCTATACTACAACAAACAAACTTTTCTTTTGTCCAGGGATTGATTATAGAAGGTCTACACTTTATAGTTATGGAAATAGTTACTGGATGCAAAGATTTTGTGGTTATTCTTATAGTTGGAGAGGCGCATCTTTCTGGGATGGTCCTGTTTTAATTTCGTATCCTAAAACAATAAAATTTGACCAAATATTTAATTATAAAAGGTATCATCCGAATGGTTGGCTTGCGTGGGTTGCCTGTCCAAGAAGTGGTTTAATTAAAGATCCAGGAGCGCCACATCAGGATACAGGAATTAATGTTTTGTATTATGATGGTTCTGTTAAATTTTTGCCACATAGAAAAGAAGTTGTTTCAAATCTGAGTGTTGATAGAAATACAGATGGTGATGCATGGCTTGGACAAACATATCAATTTTGGTATTATGCAATTGATAGTTATCAGAAAAAGTTCTAAAAATTAATCAAGGAGGGTTTATGAAATTAATAAAAGAAAAAATATTGACTTTGTTTTTGATTCTTATTTTCAGTTGTTCATCAGAAAATATGGTTTCTATCAAATTTACAGACAGAGGAGATATTAATATTTCTTATAAAGATATTGATTTTGTAGTTGAAAGTAAACCAAGTTTGAAAAATGTTGTTTTTGAAAAAATTACAAGAAATGAAAATAAGGAAAGAGTTTATAATTTTGAAAAAAATGAAGAAAGTCCAAAAAGTATAGAATGGAAAGAAAAGAAACTCACTTATATATATCAATGGGGTGATTTGAGTTTTCTATATAATCAGAAAGGTAATAATATTGATATAGTTATAAAGATTTTAAACAAAAGTGATAAAACAATTGCAAATTTTGATATAGGAATTTTGAAATTTTCTTTGCCTGAAAAATATGAAATAAAATCACCTTTTGATTTTTGGTGGGGCCTGGGATATAAGGTTGTAAATAAAAAAGGTAATAATTTATACGAACTTAATACACTTGAATCTCCAGGAGTTATAGAGATTAAATTTGGTAAAGAAGATTTTACTGATAAATTTATTTTATCATATTCATCTATTTATCCACCTTTAAAATATGGCTTAAGGAAGATTCAAAATCATTGGGAATTTTATACTAAAGGTGGAGTTCTTGCAAGTGAAAAAAATGGTGTATTTATTCCACCATTAGGTCTTCCACGGATTTATTCAGGACAGGAACTTGAATTTGTTTTTTCTATAAGATTTGCAGATATAAATTCAGATACAGATATAATTGTTTCAGATATATACCAGAAATTCAGAGATTATTGGAAACCTCATATTGAATGGGACGATAGAAGGCCAATTGGTTCAATATTTGTTGCAAGTGGTTGGGAAGGCCATAAATCACAGACAAATCCAAGAGGATATTTTTCTGATAAAACAATTGATGTATTTTCTTCTGAAGGAAAAGAAAGATTTAAGAAAATTGCTCTTGATTATGCAAAAAGATGTGTAAATGTTCTTAAAAGTATAAATGCTCAGGGAATGATTGTCTGGAATATTGAAGGTGAAGAAAATCCTCATCCAATATCTTATATAGGAGATCCGAGAATGTTAAAAGTCCTTGCACCAGAGATGGATGAAATTGCAGATGAATTTTTCAAAATTTTTAGAGATGCAGGATTAAGAACTGGCGTATGTATAAGGCCAACCCAGGTATATTTTGATGAGAAAGATAAAAAATGGAAACATGGAACTGGTTCCCATGGACCAATGAGAAATCCTTTAAATGATGATTTTTCAAAGATTTGGCCAGAAGATTTACCATGGTGGCAGTTTTTTCCAATTGTAGAAAGATTATCAAAAAAGATTGAATATGCTAAAAAAAGATGGGGTTGCACACTATTTTATATGGATACAAATGGTATACATGCACCTGTTGGAGAAAAGTTAGATAAATTTGAATGGATACTTTTATGGACAGAAGTTTTAAGAGAAATTAGGACTCGCCATCCAGATGTTTTAATAATACCAGAATTTCCAAAAGGACCTGCTTCCTGGAGTCAAATTTCTCCTTATGGAGAATTAAAAGGAGGCCTTGTATCAACTCCTTTTCAAATAAGAAAATTATTTCCACAAAGTTTCAGTGTTATAAATGTTGCTAATGGTTCAATAGAAAAAAGAAGGGATGAAATTGTAAAAGCAGTTAAGGAAGGTGATATTTTATTGACTCATGGATGGTGGATGCCAAAATTTACAGAAGAAGTTGGTAAGATTTATAAAGAAGTTTATAAAGAAGGTGCGATTAATCCCTGGGAATAAAAAAATTTATGGGAGGTAAGAATGAAAAATTTTCTTTTATTCTTTTTATTTTTTTCACTTTTAAGATTTTCTTTTTCTGAACAACAAATAATTCCGCAGATTTTAATCCCTTATTCTGAAAATGTACCAAATATTGATGGAATAATAGAAGAGAAAGAGTGGAATGATGCCTCAGTTATTACAGGCTTTTCTGGTGCAACAGGAAATTATAGTGGAATTATTGCTCCTAAAATAGGAGTAAATACTTTTGTACATTTAAAACATAATAAAGAAAATTTGTATATTGGTTTTCAACTAAAAGACCTTTCAAAAAAGCCATCAACAAATTACAGGAAAAGAGATGACCCGGTTTATCTTGACAATCCGCAGATAGAAATTTGGCTTACTCCACCATCTGAGGGGAATTTAAAAGGTTATCAATTAATTGTAAATGGATATAATGCAATATTTGATGCTGAACATATCCCTTCTCTTGGAATTGAAAGAACTTCATGGAATGGGAATTGGTCTGTTAAATCCTCGTATAAGAATAAAGATTGGACTGTAGAAATCTCTGTTCCTTTTGAAAATTTTGGAGTAAAGGATATTGATAAAAATAACATATGGAAAGGAATGGTTGGAATTGCCTGGCCTCAATCTTCTTTCCCATATACTTATGGTTGGTACAAAAATATACAAGCACATGCTCAATTTGTCTTTTCTCCTGAAAAAACCTCTGTAAAGGTAAAGGATTTATCATATCTGGTATACGAAAATAAATTAAAAACAGAAATTGAAATATTGAATGGAAAAGATAAAGAAGAAGAGTACCTTATCTTTTTTGGTAATGGAACTTCAGAAATATATAAAAAGAGTTTTAAAATAGGATCAAGACAAAGGATAAATGTGAATATTGATGAAAATATGCCTGAAATTTCTTCAAATAAAAAACAGCAATTGATAGTAAAAATAAGTTCTTCCGATATGGTTCTCTTTCAGAATAAATACTTTTATTCAGTTTTTAAAAGAGAAGAGATAAAAGAAGATACAAAGGAAGAAAAATGGGCAATGAAGACAAGAGTGAATTTTGCTCCTCTTTCATTAGGTCTTTATATCTGGTGTGATATTCTTGATTATCCAAAAAGAGATGAACTAAAAAGTGTTAAATTTGAAATTTTTTCTCCTGAACAGAAGTTAGTCATAGACAAAGAAATAGAAAAATTTGAATATGATAGTGCTGAAAGTTATATATTCCTACCAAAAAATTTAAAGTATGGAAGATATGAAGTAAATACAAAATTAGTAAGTAAAGAAGGAAAAGTTCTTGAAGAAAAAATAGATACTTTTGAACATAAAGATTTGAAAAAAGAATTTATATTTCTTGGAAATAACTTTGGGAAAAATATTAAAGTAGCACCACCCTTTGAAAAAATAACACTTAAAGAAAAACAAAATTCTCTGATAGTAAATTTCTGGGGTAGAGAAATAGAATTTAAAGGGGTATTACCTGAAAGAATAAAAAATCAAAATGAAGAAATGCTTTCCAATGGAGTAAATTTATATGCAGAAATTTCAAGAAATATTATTCCTGCAAAGATTTCAAATCCGATTAAAATTACAAAAAAGTCAGACGAGAGAGTTGATTTTAAAGGAGAATATAAAATTGAAGATATTATATTCAAATTTGATGGTTATATGGAGTTTGATGGTATGATCTATTATAAAATGAATGCAATAATTCCAGAAAAAGACAATATAAATTTTGAGAGAATTTATCTTTCAATCCCTGTTAATGCTAACAATGCAAAATATTTTTTCTCAACCGCTGGTGGATGGTCACCTGCTTTTGGAGAAGTAAATAAAGAAGGAATTATATGGAAAAGTGATGAAATTGCAGATTTTGTTCCTTATGTTTGTCTTACTGATGATAAAATTGCTCTTCATTGGTTCAGTGACAATGACCACAACTGGGTTCTTGGAAATGATTATCCGACCTGTGAAATTATAAAAGAAGGGGAAATTGTTGAAATGAGAATTAATTTTGTAAGAAAAAAGAGAAAGATTAAAAACTTTAATGCAGAATTTGGCTTGATGGCTTCCCCTGTTAAACCTCTACCTTCTGGATGGAGAAATACTTGCTTACATTTTGTTCCTATTGGAAACAGTAAGATAAATTTTTTCTATGGACCAGGACATGGCGGATGTCCAATTGATCCACACGATACAAAAAAACTTGCACAGGCAATGGGTGTTTATAAAGAGGGAGAAAATCCAGACCAAATACTTATAAATTTACCAGAAAATTCTGTAAACTGGTCAGACCCTGAAGTTTTGAAAAATGCTGAAAAAATTCTTGGGAAAAATGGTGGTGAATTTATAAAAAACTGGGAGAAAGCAAAAAATAATCCAGACCCATATAAGGTTAAAAGATGTTATTTCTTTAATGCAAGTATGTATTTTGAAGGATATAAGTCAAAGGCATTTTCAACTTTCTTTCCTGCTGAATGGACACTTATTCCACAAAGTTGGTTTCATTTAACACCTGTAGAAAGTTATAGAGATTTCTTTGCATTCTATATGGAAATCTGGTTCAGACACTGGTTTGTTGAAGGTTTTTATTTTGACGAGGTTTACCATAGCCCTGACTATAATGTTTTCAATGGAAATGGAAAAATTATGGAAGATGGAACAATTAGACCTTCTATTCCTCTCATGCATCAAAGAGAGTTTATGAAAAGAATGAGGCAATTATTCATAGATCATAATAGAGAACCATTTATATGGGTTCACACAACAAACTATATGGCTCCTTATGCAATATTTCCCGCTGATATTGCTATGTTTGGAGAAGACAAAACTCCAGTTCCTGGATGTGATATCATAGATACAATTCATCCATTATTGTTAAGAAGTTTTGGAAGAAGTCAAAAATTCGGATTTGTCCCTGTTTGGATGAATCAAACAGGTAGAGGTACTGGACCTGGATGGGGTTTTTACAACAGACAGGCAATCGGTTGGTTCTGGATGCATGATGTTGTTCCTGAAGTTCATACATCAATTAGGGGATATCATCTTATAGTTTTAAGACAGAAATGGGGAATTGATAGAGATGATATAGTTTTTATTCCATACTGGGACAACAGTCAATATGTTAAAGTAGATAATGAAAAATTTATTGTAAGTATATGGAAACAGCCGATTGGTAAAGTTATGCTTCAAATTATGAATTTGCATAAGATAGATGAAGGTAAAACAGAAGTTAATATTGTTTTGAATGAAAAAAATTTAAATTTAAGTGGAAATTACAAAATTTATGATATTGAAAGCGATGAAAGAATAATTCAAATGGAGAATAATTTAAGAGAAGGTGAAAAACTTTATAATGAAGACCCTCAAAAAAATAAAGAAAGAATAAAAGAATTGACGAAAGATTTGTATAAATTATATCAGATTGTTGAATATGACTTGAAAAAATTTAAAATAGTTTCTGAAAAAAATAATTTTAAGATCTCTATTCCTGCCCGTGATTTCAAAATTCTTATTATAGAATAATCTTTCTATGTAAAATCTTTAAAGAATGTTAAAATAAAATTATGACATCAAAAGAAAGAGTTAAAAGAATTATTGAAAGAAAAGATATAGACAAAATACCTCTTGGTTTTTATGTAGTTGACTATAGTATTATTGAAAAAGTTATTGGAAGGGAAACATATGTAAGAAATAAAGTAAAAACACAAATTGCATTATGGGAAGGAAAAAGAGATGAAGTAGCAGAGTCGTATAAAAAGGATACTGTTGAATTCTTTAAAAAAATAGATTGTGTTGATATACTTACTTTTAAAGAAGCGGCAATCCTACCACCAAAAAATTACCAAGTACCAAAAATAAAAAAAATTGATGCAAAGACATATGAGGATGAAAATGGAAGAATTTATAAAGTCTCAGAATCAACAAATGAGATCACTTGTATATATAACCCTTCTGAAAGAAAAGATATAGATGATTTTACATCTGATATGTTTAAATTTTCTGAAGACCAACTTAAAGAACCTGATTCTACAATATTTGAATGCTGTGACTTTTTAATAGAAAATTTTAAAGAGGAAAAATTTATCATAGGAAGTTCTGGTGGTACTACATGTTTTACTGTTTTAGGTGGAATGGAAACAGGTCTTATGTTATATGCTTTAAAACCAGAAGTTATAATTTCAGCAAATGAGGTTATGGTTAAAGTTCAAAATTTTATGGATAGATATTACATAAGAAAGGGACAGGATGGCGTTTTGCTTGAACAGGATATGGCAGGAACAAAAGGCCCTTTTATATCCCCTGATTTATTTAAAAAATGTTGTTATCCATTTTTAAAAAGAAGAGTTGAAAATATAAAAAAATATATTCCTTATGTTTTCCTTCATAACTGTGGAAATAATATACCATTTATGGATATGTTCATTGATTCAGGAATTGATGTTTACCAGTCATTACAGACAAATGCAGGTATGGATATAGAATTTTTAACAAAAATGTATGGAGACAGATTAATTTTTTGGGGCGGGATTTCAACTGAGATATTAATAAGTGGTTCAATGGAGGATGTAAGGAAAAATGTAAAAGAAGTTATTGAAAAATTTAAAAAGAAAAATTTAAGATTTATAATTGGACCAAGCCATTCAATTGCTTTTGGAACTAAATATGATAACTTTATGGCTTTAATTGATGAATATGAAAAGAATGCATATCTATGATTTATAATAAAAATGACAAATTGACTTGACAATTTTAAAAATATAGTTTATTATATCTACCGATGGATAAAAAACGTTTGGATACAATAACTGTAAAAGAAATAGCAAAAATAGCAGGTCTTTCACCTTACACTGTATATGCAATTTTAAGTGAAAGGAAAAATTGTTTTGCCAGCCAAAAGACAAAAGAAAAAGTTAAAAAAATTGCAAAGGAACTTGGATATAGACCGAATTTTATAGCAAGAAGTTTAAAAAAGGGCAAAACATATACTATTGGATTTATTTGTGGTTCATTAAATTTAGAAACAACATTAAATCGCCTTGAGATAATAACCAATTATATAAACAAAAAAAATTATCATTTACTAATAGGTTGTTCATATAAGAAAAGCGATTTAGAGGAAAAACTTCTTGAAGAATTTTATTATAGAAAAGTTGATGGAATAATTTTAATATCAGTTGGGAAAAGATATAAAAATAAATTTTTAGAAAGGTTGGTTGAGATAAATTTCCCTATTGTAAGTTATACAAAAATAGAGGGTTTAGATATAGATTATGTTTCAACTGATTATTTTTATGGTGGATATCTTGGAGGGAAACATCTTATAGAATGTGGATATAAAAAAATTGGTTTTTTAGGATGTGCTTTAACAGATCTGTCGATAAAAGAGAGATTTGAAGGATTTAAAAAAGCACTTGTTGATTATAAATATAGTATAGACGAAAAAAATTTTATAATTTTGAAAAGTATGGAAGATGAAGAAATTTTAAAAAGTTGTGAATACATTTTAGAGAGTGAAATTGATGGTATTTTTGCTGAAAATGACATAACTGCATTAACTTTATTACAATTTGCAATGAGAAAAGGAAAAAAGATACCAGAAGAACTTGGAATAGTTGGTTTTGACGATATTCAATTCAGTAAAATTTACCCTTTATCTTTAACAACAATAAAGCAGCCGATAGAGAAAATAAGCAAAGAAATTTTTAAAATATTGATAAAAAAAATAGAAGGAAAAGATAGCAAAAAATACAAAATTCTTATAAGGCCAGAGTTAATAAAAAGAGAGACGACAAGATTATCACAAAACAAAAAGTTATAAAATATTGAAGATATCAGGCCGGAAAAGTTTAAATTAGAGGGTAATCCTCGGGCCTGTTTAGAATAGATAAAAAGGGGGGTTAGGATGAAGAAGTTGAAAAAATTTGGATTTACATTAATAGAATTACTGGTCGTTGTGGCGATAATTGCGATTCTTGCAGGTATGTTACTTCCAGCATTAAGCAAAGCAAGGGAAAGGGCAAGACAGGGTGTTTGTACGAATAACCTAAAGCAAATTGGACTTGCATTTTATCTCTATGCCCAGGATTATGATGACTGGGTTCCATATTATAGACCATTTGGTAGTCCAAATCCTTCTTGGCATTGGTATCTTTACCCATATATACCTATGGGAAAAAGATATGAAAGATGGCGTGTTTGGATTTGTCCTTCTCATTTTAAATTTACTGGTTCTGGTGCAGGGATATACACTTATGCTATGAATGCGTCCTTGCCTGGAAATTTTTGGAAACTCGGAAGAATGAAACATGCAACAACAGGTTTTTTAGTTTCAGATATTAGATTAAACACAGTAAATATGAGAATCAGTGCTGCTTATTATACCACTGAAATGGGTTTTCACCATCTGGGTAAATGTAATATACTTTTTATAGATGGACATGTAGCACCTTTAAGTGTTAATGAAATACCACCTTATAATTTAAGATACACTTCAATATGGAATAGATTTTGGCAACCATGGCTTGATTAATAAAAAGGAGGAACTATGGATTTTAAGTTTTTATATTTATTTTTATTTTTTTCAATTTTTAGTTTTTCAGAAGTTAAATTTGAAGAAAAAGAAGGAGATTATGGAAAGGAAATAACTCTTACAAACGAATTTTTATCAATTACTATATATCCTGAAATGGGTGGAAGAATTGGAAAACTTATTGACAAAAAATCAGGGATAAATATGGTATTTTTTGATTATCCACCAGAACATCCCAAATGGAAAGGAGGACTTGGAGGAGCACTTGATGATAGGGTAGATAGATATAAAAAGAGATACGATTACAGAGTTATTAAAAAAACAGAAGATGAAGCGAGTATATATCTTGAATTACCAAGGGAAAAAGAAGAAGATATTATTATAAAAAAGTTTATAACATTAAAGAAAAATACACCTTCAATTTATGTTGAGTATCATTATTTAAACTATACAGATAAGGAAACTGGCTCTTATGAACTTGCAATAAGAAACTTTTTCTGGCCTTCAGGAGAACCACCTAACTGGGAAAAAGATAAATTATTTATTCCAACGATAAAAACAGTAAGAGAAATAGGAGATAATAGCAATTTACCAGATGAACTCAAAGGCAAATTTCAACTTGATATAATGCCAACATGGAATGCTTTTATAGATAAGAAAAATAAAAGAGGGCTTGTTTTTACTTTTAATGATGATTTTTATAGATGGTTTTATAGATGGATAAAAGGAGAAACAGCAACTTATGAATGGATATTTTCTAATTTACCACCAGGTAAAGAAGGAATAACAAAGTTCAATATTTCAGTTATAAATGGACTTGATGGATGTGTAGATGCAAGTGAGAAATATGTTTTAAACTTAATTTTTAATAAAGATACAAATGGATACAAAGTTAAACATCAAGTATATCCTTTATATGACCTTAAAGATTTAAGAATTGTTTCAATAATAACAGATAAAAAATCGGATGTTAATTTAAGTTTACCAGATATAGAATTTGGTTCATTGAAAGCAGGTAATGTTTATGAAAAAGAAGTTTTCTGGAATATAAAAGAAGGGTGGATAATTAAACAAAGAATTTATTCAGGGAAAGAACTTTTGGGAGAGTATGAAATACCTTTTCCAATAGATAAACCACCTGCTGATTATACAAGAGAGAAAAAAGGAAAAAGCAAATTTGTTATGAAAGATATACCAGATTTCAAATTAAAGGAAAAGGAAGATATACTTCAAATTACAGAAAAGGATGAAAAAAGGGGCTATATTGTTTATAGAGATTATTTTGCTTTTGAAAAAGATAGGGGTAAAGACACAGAAAAAATTGAGTTATATGTAGGGAAGGATGAACTTGAAGCGGTGTCTTTAAAAATAAGAATTTTTAGAGATTTAGGACAATTTGAGATAATTACAGAAGATAAAAGGATAAATCTATATGTTCAGGAAGAGGAGGGTCTGAAACTGGAAAAAAGTGGTCTTGAAGGGAAAATAGGTTATAAATTAGTAAGAGATAATAAATTTACTTCTTTAGAAAAAAGGGATAAAACAATTTGGTTGATATGGGATGGAAGAAATGTAAAAAGTGGTATATATGAAATCCCTTTATTAATAAAACCAGAAAAAGGAGAGCCAAAGGAAATAATATGTAAAATTAATATTTTTGATATTAAACTACCTGAAAGAAACATATTTGAATTTGAAGCGGAAGGATATCTTTTAAGTTCATATGGTAGTATGTGTAAATGGAATGAAAATTTATGGGAGAAATATATAAATGACTTATCACTTCATAGAGTAAATATTGCACAAATTTTTTCGGGATGGGAAAAAAATTATATTAGATTACCGAAGGAGATAGAAATTAAAATATTACCAAAAGGAGAACCTATTGGAAAAAGCACAAGAGTAAATGGTAATTTTATTGATTTTTCATCCTGGGATAAATGGATAGAAAAAATAATAGAAGCAGGACTTACAAGAGTTTATATAAGAGAAAATGGACTTGAAGAAAGGACAGAAGATGAAAAATGGATGATAAAAGAACTTGCAAGATATCTTGAAGAAAAAGGGTATACTTATAGGGATAGAATATTAAAATTTGTAGATGAGATGCCAGCAGAATTTTATCCTAAAATGGCAGATATAGGAAATATGTATAACAATCTTGGATGGAGAGTATTACATACCTGTTTTCCAGTAAGGTCAAAAATTCAGATGTCAATATTAAATCCCTCAACTGATTTTTGGCATGGACCAATACCTGAAGAGAAAGATAGAGAAGAAAGGATTAAAGAAGGAAATTTAGATCTGACTGATGAAATATGGACATATAGTGGATGGGGAGCTGTTTGGGCAAGTTATGAATCACGAAGAACTTTTGCTTGGAGATGTATTTCTAATAATTTAAATGGTATGCATTTACATGTATATTATAGGGGAAGTTTAGCAGATGCTCTTATTTTCCCTTCTGAAGATGGGCCAATACCAAGCGCAGCATGGGAAGGAGCAAGAGATGGAGTTGAGGATGGACAATATTTTTATTTAGCAAAACAATGGATTAAAAATTTGAAAGAAAATAATGTTTGGGATGAAAGATTAAAAAATTTTGAGTATATACTTAAAGAAATAAGTGAGAAATTTAAAAAAGTAGAAAATATAACTTATGAAGAAATAATAAGAGCCAAACTTGAAGTTCTAAATATATTAAAAGAATTAAAAAACTATGAAAAACATATCAAACCATCTATTTTTTATGGATTTGATAATTTAGTAATTAAAGGGATTCCTAAATACATATTGAGCGGGGATGAAGAGATATCAAATAGATTTAATGAGAAAATCTATTCTCGATGTAATTTAAAATTTAATTATTACTTATGGGAAAAGGTAGAAAAAAAGGAAAATAATTTCATATTGTTTTTAACTCTGGAAGATGATATAAGAGAGTTTTTAAAAGATGAAAAATTACGGTCAAAACCAGTTAATTACCCCAAAAAAGGTAGTTATTCAATATATAAAATTACAAATCCATATGCCGAAGGAAAACAGATTATAATTGTTTTAGGAGGAGATAAAGAAGGTTTATTAAAAGGGATGAGTAATTTTTATAGATTTTTAAGATTTGAACCAGAAAAATTTTAAAAAAGGAGGCTTTTATGGTGGGAAAGAGTTTTTATTTAATATTTTTAATTTTGTTTCAATGTTTTTTTTATTTAATAGGAGAGAGTTCAATTAAGATAGTAGAAAAAGGAGTTGCAAAATCATTAATAGTTATTCCATCTGTTCCAAAAGAAGAAATCTCATTACAAAATAGAATAGATGAAGTTGAAGCGTCAAGTATTTTGCAGAGATATATTAATTTAATGAGTGGAGTAAAATTAGACATAGTAAAGGAAACAGATTTAAAAAATATAATAATTGAGAACAATAAAATAGTTTTTAAAAGTGAAAAGTATGTAGGATACAATTTCATTTTAATAGGAGATGGAGACTTGACAAAAAAACTTGGTATAAAAACAGACCTTTTAAAACCGGCAGGAATAATGATAAAAACAGGGCAGAATTATATAGTTATAACAGGCGCAAAAGAAGTCAATGGAGGAGGAGTGAAAAAGGCAGTATTTGAATTACTTGAGAAACTTGGTTGCAGATACTTATGGCCTGGAGAGGTAGGAGAAATGATACCAAAAAAAGAGACAATAGAGATAGATGGAATAGATATAGTTTACAATCCACCAATACCACAGAGAGGGGTAAGATGGGGGAATGTACTTTCGGATAGGCCTTTAAGTGGGCTTGAATTTCTTGGAATTATTACAAAGGATGAATTTGGAAAACTATTTAAAGAAAAAGGTAAAAATAAAGGCAAGACGGAGTGGTATCAATGGTATGGAGTAGGAGGTAATTTTGGAATAAGTGGAGGGCATGCGTTTAGTTGGGTATATCCAAAGTATGGTAAAGAACATCCAGAATGGTTTGCACTTCAGGCAGACGGAACAAGAGATATGAGTAAAGTTCCACCTGAAAGAGTTAGATTATGTAAATCAAATAAAGAGTTGATAAAAGCAATTGCAGAATATGTAATTGAATATGTTAAGAAAAATCCAAATGTTAAAAGTGTATCACTTTCTCCAAATGATGGTGGTTATGCTTCATTTTGTATGTGTGAAGAATGTAAAAAACTCGACCCTCCAAATGCTCCAAAAATAAAATTGACGATATTTGAAAAACCAGGTGAATCAAAAAGATATGAAATAGATTATGTTTCATTAACAGATAGGATGGTGTATTTTTGGAATAGTATTGCTGAGATAGTTACAGAAAAATATCCTGACTTACTTTTTGTAGTTGATGCATATAGCGTATATTCTCAGCCACCAGTTGAAAGGAAACTACATCCAAATATAGTTGTAAGATATGTTCCAAGTACAGAAGAATATTGGAATGATTGGAAAAAAGCAGGTGCAAGATATATTTTCTGGAGACCTAATATACTTCATGAAGGAGGTGCAAGAAGTAAAATAAAACCACATGTTATGGTAAATAGATTATGCAAATTGATGAAATTTTTTACAGATAATGGAACAATGGCAACTGATTTTGATTCTATTTTACACCACTGGTCTTTACATGGACTTAATTATTATACAGTCGCAAAACTTGTGTGGAATCCATATTTAAAACCAGAAGAAATTATAAAGGAATATTGTTTTGCATTTGGTAAAGGAGCAAAATATATTGAAGATTACTTTTTAACAATACAGGATATTATAGAAAATAAAAAGGAATGGGAGATAAATGATTTTAAAAAATTAAGAGAAAAACTTAAAAAAGCAGAAGAGGAAGTAAAAGATGAATTAGAAATATCTTCAAGGATAAACTTTTTAAGAACAGGCCTTAACTTTGTAGAAGTTGAATTTTTACTTGATGAATATGTTACAAAGAAAGAAAAAGGAGAAAAAATAGACCAAAATGAAGTTAAAAAATTACTTGATTTACATTACTTAATGATGATAGATATACTTCTTAATAATCCTTATGCAGTTAATATTCCATATTACATATGGGGAACTGGAAGATTTGCAAGATGGAAGAGTATAGGTGGAAGGGATTATAAGGCACCTGAAGAAATTGTAAAGAAATTTTTATCTGATGAAAAAATTAGAATGACAGGAAAAGAAAATTCAATAGAAGAACTCCTGTCTCTCTATAAACTTTAAGATTTTACATTTTCTCTTATTTTTGTTTAAAAATTGATGAATTTTTAATAATGAAAAATTTTCGTCTCTTCTATAAATATAAATTCAATAATAATTTTTTCATCTGATTAACTAAAAAAGTATTTCTATAATTGCTTTAATGTCGTTCTGGTTTATAGGTTTAAAGTTTTATTTTTATTCAGGTTTAAAATCTTTTTCAACCAAATTTGACTTTACGATTTAAATATAGTACTATAGTTTCAAATATGGAACAAAAAAATTTACTTGAAAAAGGCATAGAAGTTCTTGAAAAATTAAAAGAGGAAGATATTATGACTTTTTCCCAGTTGCAAAAAAAATTAAATATCCCAAAAACAACTCTTTATAGAATTTTGAAAACCCTTATTGACAAAAATTTTGTAAGTTATAAAGATAAAAAATATAAACTTGGATACAGTTTCTTATCTTATACAAAAAAAATACTTTCTGAAATACAAATAAGAGAAATTGCAAATCCATATCTAAAAAAATTATGTGAAAAAACGAAAGAAACAATAGAATTAATTATTCCATACAATGATGAGATTTTATATATTGATAAGATTGAAAGTCCAGAGTCAATAAAACTTGTTGCTCAAATCGGTTCAAGATATAAAACTTTACATGCTTCTGCACCAGGGAAAATTTTACTCTCTTATAATAAAGATATTTTTGAGAAATTTATAAAAAGTGAAAAACTTGAAAAGATTACACCAAAAACAATTACAGATAAAGAAAAACTTATAAAAGAAATAGAAAAGATAAAAAAGGTTGGCTGGGCTTATGATATAGGAGAAGCAAGAATTGATGTTGTAAGGATAGCTGCGCCTATCCTCAATTACGATGGAAAACTTATTGGTATTGTGAGTATTGCAGGCCCTCATTATAGAATTAAGTCAGAAAAAATAAAAAAATTTGGAGAAATATTAAAAAAAATTTGTAATGAAATTTCAGAAAAAATTGGATATGAAAAAGGAGTAGAAAGATGAATATAATTTTAATAATTTCGGATACTTTAAGAAGGGACTTTTTAGGTTGTTATGGAAACAACTGGATTTCAACACCAAATATAGATAAATTTGCAAAAAATTCAATTTTATTTGAAAATGCTTATATTGGTTCATTTCCAACAGTTCCAAATAGACATGAAATATTAACAGGTAAATTTGTCTTTACATATTATAAGTGGGCTCCTTTGCCTGAAAAAGATATAACTATTCCCAAAATTCTAAAAGAAAAAAAATATATAAGTATGGGAATATTTGATACACCACATCCATTTGCACCTGGAATGAATTATCAGAGGGACTTTGATGGATGGATCTTAATAAGAGGACAAGAACATGATAAATATATAACAGAACCAATAGATGTTAAATTGCCTTGTAAACCAGAGAAATTAAGAAATCCATATTCAACAGTTATTCAATATTTAAAAAATGTTTCAAAAAGAACTTATGAAGAGGAATATTTCTGTGCTCAAACATTTATTGAAGCAGGAAGATGGATTGAGAAAAATTATAAACATAACAAATTTTTTCTTTATATAGATACATTTGACCCTCATGAACCATGGGACCCACCAAAATATTTTGTTGATATGTATGACCCTAATCATAAAGGAGAAGAAGTTATTTATCCAAGATATGGAAGCACAGATATTTTAACTGAAAGCGAATTAAAACATTGTAGGGCTTTATATGCAGGAGAGGTTACACTTGTTGATAGATGGTTTGGATATTTTTTAAGGAAAATTGAGGATACAGGTCTTCTTAAAAATACTTGTATAATTTTTACCGCAGACCATGGTTTTTATCTTGGTGAGCATAATCTTATCGGTAAATCAATAATTAAGGAAAATTTTTATTCTTGGGCGCCTTTATATGAAGAAGTTGCAAGGATACCACTTATTTTATATTTACCAGAAGCAAAACATAAAAGGATAAAATCTTTTGTTCAGCCACCTGATATAACAAAAACAATACTTGAAATTACAAATTCAGAAATTTTAGAAGATATTCATGGGAAATCACTTATTGGCTTAATTGAAAAAAATGAAAAAATCAGGGACTTTGCAATCTCTTCTCCACCTATAATACATGGTTCACCAGCAGGAGAAAAAATAACAATTACTGATGAAAGTGGATGGTGTTATATTTATGAAACAGAAAAAGGAGAAAGATATGATATAAAAGCAGTTGATTCTATTGAAAGAAAGACAGTAAAAGAGAGAATTGAAGGAGATGAATTGTATTTTCTGCCTGATGATCCAAAACAGGAAAAAAATTTGATAAAAGAAAAACCTGATATAGGTAAAAAACTTAAAGAGAAAATTATAAAATTTCTTCATCAGGTTAAAACAGATGAAAAAATCATAAATTTATGGAAATAAAAAAGGAGGGCAAAATGAAAGCAGAAAAATGTGTTTTAATTGGATGGGATGCACCAATTGTAAAAAGAGTTAAAAAATATGTTGAAGAAGGAGTTATGCCTAATACAAAAAGGATGATAGATGAAGGTGTTTGGGGTGAAAATTGTCTTGTTCCACATCCAACTATAACTCCGCCAAACTGGACTACAATTGTAACGGGTAGTTGGATAGGAACACACCAGATTGTTTGTTTTAATTTACTTGAAGAAGGACAACTTGAAAAGACATATCCCGCATTCTATAAAGATGACTGTAAAGCAGAATATATATGGGATGCAGCAGAGAAAATTGGTAAAAAAACAATTCTTCTAAATTATCCGAGTACCTGGCCAAATGCAGTTAAAAATGGAATTCAGATTGGAGGAGGAGGTCTTGGGATAAATGAATATAGATTGAAAGGTGTTCCTGAATTTGGAATTAAGGTTGATATTAGTGCTGATATATGTTTTACAACTGAAGAATTGCCAGAAAGTTATTTAATAAAAATAAAAGATATTGAAGGATGGAAGAATTTACCTAAAGGAAAAGAGTTTAAAGAAGCAGAAATAAAGATTGAATTTAGATGGAGTGATTATATATCAAAAGAGAAACCATGGTATATACTTTTAATAAATTCAGGGAATGGTTATGATAAAATTGGGATTTATAAAGAAAAAGATGGTAAAAAACCAATTGCATTATTAGAAAAAGGAAAATGGAGCGAAAAAATTTATACTGAATTAAATACAGATAAAGGAGAAAAGAAAGTTGTTTTTAAGATAAAACTTATAGAATTAACTCCTGATGGTGAAAACTTAAAAGTTTATTTTACTCCTTTATGTTCTCTATCTGGTTTTACATCCCCTTCTGATATTGAAAAAGAAATTGAAAAATTAGAAGGGCTTCCTATGCCATGTTCTTTTTTCACTTCTGCTCGTCTTGGGTGGATTGATATAGAAACACTTTCAGAACTTATTGATCTGCAGAATGAATATCTTGGACAATGTGCAAAATATTTACTTAAAAATAAAGAATGGGATTTATTCTTTATGCATGCTCACTGTCCTGACCATTTCTACCATCCTTTTATAAATGAAATAGAAAAAGATAAAAAAGTTGAAGAAGCAGAAAAGAAATTCTATATTTCTCTTGATAAAATGCTTGGAGAAATACTTGAAAGTATAGATGAAGAAAAGACATTAATTATTATTACTTCAGACCATGGAGCAGTTCCAACACAAAAAGAGTATATAGAAACAGGTTTTGATGTAAATAAAATTCTTGAAAAAAACGGCTTACTTACTACTGAAATAGATGAAGCAACGGGAAAAAGAAAGATTGTATTGGAAAAAACAAAAGCAGTTGGAAAATTATCCTGTTATGTTTATATAAATCTAAAAAGTAAATATTCCAAGGGTATAGTAGAAGATAGTGAGTATGAAAAAATTCAAGAGCAGATTATAAAAGCACTTTATGATTATACAGATCCAAAAACAGGAAAAAAAGTTGTTGCTTTTGCTTTTAAAAAACAGGATGCAAGGATTATAGGATTATATGGAGAAAGAGTTGGAGATGTTGTATATGGCTTATATCCAGAAACACCTGGTGAACATGGAAGACAGATAACAACAGGAGAATATGGATTTGGTTCAATGAAAGGTTTATTTATTGCGAAAGGACCTAATATTAAAAAAGGTGTAATTATTGAAAGGACGATATGGCTTACTGATATAGTTCCTACAATATGTTATCTTCTTGACATACCTGTTCCGAAGGATTGTGAAGGTGCAGTATTATATCAGATTTTCCAAGAACCTGATTTTAAAATAAAGGAAATAGAAACACTTAAGAAAAATTATGAAAGGGTAAAAAAAGCGATTGAGGCAGAAAAACATTTAACACACAACTATTAATTTACTTGTATTTATTCTTAATGGCAAAGCAGGTATTATTTTTATATGGAGTTTTGTTTTTTAAAAGAGAGCAGGAAGATTGAAGAGGTTTTGAGTTTAATAAATAAAGAGAAGAGATTGAATATTGTTGGAGGTGATATATCATTCTTTGCTTTTTTAATTTCAATTCTCTTTCATCATATAGAAAAAAACTTTATTGTAATTCTTCCAACAGAGAAAAAATGTGAAATTTTTTATTATGATATTTTAAACTTTGTTGATAAAAAAAATGTTAAATTTTTACCATCTCCAGATTATAATTCAAAAGAAGCAACTGAAACTGGTTTTGAAAGGATTGAAAGATTAATAGAAATTTTAGAAAAAAAAGAAAAATTTATTCTTGTCTCTTATCCTTCTGGCCTAATAAAAAAAATTCCAAGATTTGATGTTTTAAAAAATAAAATATGTAAAATAAAAAAAGGGATTGACTTAAGAAGAGATGAATTTATAAACTTTCTTTTTTCTTGTGGATATGAAGAAAAAGAAATAGTTGAAATGCCAGGTGAGTTTGCAAGAAGAGGAAGCATTATTGATTTTTTCCCATTAAATTCTTCTTTTCCTATAAGAATAAATTTCTCAGGAAATAAAGTTGAGTCAATAAGAAAATTTGAAGTTTCTTCACAAATTTCATTTGAAAAAATTGATGAATTTCAGATTTTGCCATTAAACGAATTTTATGTTGGAGATGAAGATTCTGACATATTCCAAGAGATTGAAAATAAAATTATCTTTCTTATAAATCCAGATGAAATAAAATTTGAATATATTGAATGTATTAATAAGAAAAACTATCCAGTTGATATAGAAATATTTGAAAAAATAAAAGAAATGTCTGTTTTTTTAACAAATAAAATTTTGAGTTATGCACAGAAATTTATTTATTTCAATATTATACCAGTAAATGAAAGATTTAAAATTATTCCAGAAAAGGTTATATGGCAGCAAAATGAAAATGAGAAAATTTTTCTCTTTTACGAAAATAATTCAGATGTAGAGAGATTGAAAAGAACATTAGAAGAAAAGAACTTGTTCTACAAGTTTAAAGAAATTGAAGGAAATTTATCAACTGGTTTTACATTTATAGAAGAAAATTTAACTTTTTTAACAATTAACGAAATATTCTCAAGATATAAAGCAAGACATCCACTTTTAAAAAAATATAAAACTCTTCCTTTAACGGAATGGTCTGAAATAAAAGAAGGTGATTATGTTGTTCATATAAATGAAGGGATTGGAAGATTTATAGGAATTGAAAAAATAAAAATAGATGGAAAAGAGGAAGAATTTATCGTTATTGAATATGAAGGGAAAGATAAATTATATGTACCAGTTTTTCAAATTTCTCTAATACATAAATATATAGGAACCGAAAAACCAAAAATGTCAAAACTTGGAAGTAAAACATGGGGAAAAATTAAAGAAAAAGTTAAAAAATCAATAAAAGATTTGGCATATGAACTTTATAAATTATATACAGAAAGAAAAAAGGAAATAGGTTTTAAATTCCCACCGGATGACGATTGGCAAAAGGAGTTTGAAGATTCTTTTGTTTATGAAGAAACACCAGATCAGTTAAAAGTAATAGAAGAGGTAAAAAAAGATATGATGAGCGAAAAAATTATGGATAGAATTGTATGTGGTGACTCTGGTTATGGAAAAACAGAAGTAGCAATGAGAGCAGCATTTAAATCAGTTTTAAGTGGAAAACAAGTGGTCGTTCTCGTTCCTACAACAGTTCTTGCTCTTCAACATTATATAACTTTTAAAGAAAGATTTTCAAAATTTCCTGTTAATATTGAGATGCTTTCAAGATTAATTCCTGAAAGAAAACAAAGAGAAATAATTGAAAAAATTAAAAATGGACAGATTGACATAATTATTGGAACTCACAGAATACTTCAGGATGATGTTGAGTTTAAAGACATTGGGCTTTTGATTATAGATGAAGAACAGAGATTTGGAGTAATTCAAAAAGAAAAAATAAAAATAAAATTCAGGAAGGTAGATCTTTTAACATTAACTGCAACTCCAATTCCAAGAACACTAAATATGGCTTTAAGTGGATTAAAAGATATTTCTTTAATAGAAACTCCTCCTGAAGGAAGATTATCAGTTATTACATATGTCGGTAAATATAATGAAAATATTGTAAGAGAGGCAATTTTAAATGAGATTGAAAGAGAAGGACAGGTTTTTTATTTACATAATTATATTTATGACATTGAAAAAGTTAAAGAAAGAATTCAGAAAATTATTCCATTTGTGAAAATTGATATTGCTCATGGAAGGATGAAACCTGAACAAATAGCAGATGTTATGGAAAGATTTTCTGAAGGAAAAATAGATGTTTTAATTGCCACTACAATAGTAGAAAATGGACTTGATATCCCGAATGCAAATACTTTGATAGTTGATAATGCTTTAAGATATGGACTGGCTGATTTATATCAATTAAGAGGAAGAGTTGGAAGAGGGAAATGGCGTGCCTATGCTTATTTTTTAATTCCTCCTGAATATTCTTTAAATGAAAAGGTAATCAAAAGATTAAAAGCCATTCAGGAATTTAATAATCCAGGTAGTGGATATAAAATTGCTTTAAAAGATCTTGAGATAAGAGGAGCAGGAAATATTCTCGGAAGAGAACAACATGGATTTATTCAAATGGTT
Source organism: Candidatus Omnitrophota bacterium (assembly GCA_023818645.1). Lineage (GTDB taxonomy): Bacteria > Ratteibacteria > UBA8468 > B48-G9 > JAFGKM01 > JAMWDI01. Next base: position 21,340 of record JAMWCJ010000017.1, read on the forward strand.
GGATTTAATCTTTACTGTCAATTTTGGAGAGAAGTAATGGAAGAAATAAAAGGGGAAAAAACAAAAGAAAAAATTAGAGAAGTTAAAATAAAAATTCCTGATGATTATATCAGTTCACCTTCTATGAGATTTTATTTATACAGAGAAATTTCAAAAATAAAGAATAAAAAAGATGTAGAGAATTTAATAGACCAAATTCTTGATAAATTTGGTTATATACCAGATGAATTAAAAGAACAGATTATAAAGATAGATTTTTGATAAATTTTATAAGTTCAGCATATTGAGGAAAAGGCGTTCTGCAGAAAGATCAAATGTTTCTGTATTTTTTTTCAATCTATCTTTTATCCAGCATGATGAGATAATTATTTCCCCTTCCCCATAAGAAAGCTTTAAAATACAAGGACTTTTTTCATCATTAATCCAGAGAAGTGTTTCTATCTTCTGATATTCTTCTGGTTTCTCAATTTTTAAAATCCCATCAGCAATTACTCCATTTTTTCCATTCCATCTTTTTAAATATTCTTCATCTATTCCTTCAAAAATTGTATGAGTTTTATCTTTCATAAATGCTCGTGAACTCCTTTTTAAACCTAAATATCTTTGCCCTTTATCAATTGTAAAATTAACAAGAGTTCTCCAGTCCCACTGTTCTTCTGCAAAAACTAAAAGTTTCCCTCCTTTTTTTATATATTTTTTTATTATTATTTCAATTTCATTTTTGATTTTTTCTTCAATTTTACTATCATCCCATATTACAATTAAATCCGGATTAATTATTTCAAGTTTTAATTGTGTAGAATAATTAATTTCTTTTTCTTTTAAGTAATTCTCTATGAATGAATCAGCCCCAAGAATAATCAAAGTTTTTCTTTTTAATTTTTCTGGAATTTCATATTTATCAATTGTTCGGATAATACGCTGGCTAATAACTTTTTTCCCTTTTTCTTCAAGAACTGCAGAAAGAAAATATTCCCCTTTTTTCTCAGGCAAGGTACATTCAAAATATTTAATTTTTTCAGAATATGGGGCTAATTCAAATTTTTCACTTTTTTTAAAAATTGGTTTATTAAAAACAGAAGGATTTCCAAGGAATTTAGGATTTGATGATGTTATGTAGTAAGTAAGTTTTACAGAAGATTTAAAAGGTGTATCATTAATTATATAAACAGGAGTTGAAATTTTCTGCCCTGTTTCAAAATTACTGTTAAAAAGATCAATACTTACACAGATAGGCGATAGTGAACTTTTCAAAGATGCAAACATAGGAGTAGGAAATTCTTTTTTCCATAATTCTTTACCAGGCCTTTTTGTCCACATTCCATACATATAAGGGAAAATACCATCATATTTTAATCTTCTCATTGATTCCGTCTGTTCCATACCAAATTGTGCATAAGTAAGTTGTGCCTGTTCATTGTCTTCAGTAGAGCCAGTCCATTTTAATCTCCTTTTAGGTGGAAAACCCTCAATATACTCTGAATTTACAATAGGTCTCTTTTTAGGATCTTTCTTTTTAAATTCTGCCACATCATTGATAACTCTATAGAAATCACCTTCTGCTCCGAACCAGAAACCTTCATAACAATGGATATCTTTTATATCCTCAGTGGTTTTTCCTGCTCTCATTACAGGCCTGCTTGGGTCGAGTTTTTTTATCTCGGGAATCAATTTTTCAAGTTCCCATTTTTCCTGTTCATTTGGAGATTCGTTTGTTGCCACCCACATAACAATTGAAGGATGATTTGCAAGTTCTGATATCCATGCTAAACTATCTGCAATACAATTCTTTTCAAAAACTTCTTGTTCCTCAGGTGTAAAGTTAAATTTAAGATAATTGTAAGTGATAGGGAATTCAGCAAGAATAAGCATACCTTTTTCATCACATATATCAAGGTATCGGTGAATTGGGGGTTGGGTATGGGTTCTGAATGAGTTTAAATTCATTCTTTTTGCCCAGTCAATTAAATAATCTTTTATAGTTAATAAATTTTTGTTAAATTCTTCTGACCATTTCCATTCATTCACAAGATTTGAACCACGGAAGTAAAAAAGTTTGTTATTGAAAAGGAAATTACCATCTTTAACTTTTAATTCTCTCATCCCAAATCTAATCTTTTTTCTATCACATAGTTTATTATTTAACCAAACATCAATAGTAGCTATGTATAAATAAGGATTTTGTAAAGACCACAATTTCATATTTTTAATTGGAACTTCTATTTCAACTGGATTTTCTTTTAAATTATTTACTGATAAAATTTTTTTAGCATTACCTGAAATTGTGAATATATCTTTCCACGGTGTTATCTTGATTAAAATCAAAACATCTCCTGTTGAATTATTTTCTGAATTAAACCAACATTTGAATTTTACTTTTTTTGAATCTATATCGGGAAATGTCAGTATTTTCTGTATATGAATTTTATCGTAAAATTCAATCCAGATGTCCTCTATATATGGTTTTTTTGAACCCCAATTAAAAATACTTGCACCTGTTGGAATAAGAGGAAAACCACTTTTACTACGTGGAACACTTTTCCATCCGTTAACTCTTAATACAATTAAATTTTCTCCATGTTTTAATAATCCTTTTGGAATTAAAATACTATAAGGAGAAATAAGAAAATTCCCTCCTATTTTCTCTCCATTTATCCATACATCTGCTCCATAATAGATCCTTTGCCACTTAAGAACAGCATTTTTTTTCGCCATTTCTTCATTTATTATAAAGTTCTTTTTAAGCCAGATTTTTTTGGTCTTATCAATGTCAACTTCTTCTATTGTAATTGCAGGAATTGATATAGAATACCAGTTTTTAATTTTAAATATATCTGAATAATCATAACTTTCAGGTTCATTCTCAATTAAAAACTGCCATTCTCCATTTAGTAATAAAGTTGAATGACTATTAAAAGATAATAAAGAAGAACATAGAAGAAAAAGATTTAACAAAAATAACATATATCTTACTTTTTCACACATTTTTTTATTTTTTAATACATTTGATATATGATATTTTAAAAATTCTGTATCTGCAAAATCCTGATAAAACTAACAGCGATATCAGAAAAATCTATTTGTTAATTAATAATATCTTAAATTTTAATTTTCAGATTTTTTAAGTAATTCTTCCCATCGTCTATCAACTTCTTTTTGAATCTCTTCTAAAAGATTACTATTTTGAGGTAATAATAAATGTCTAAATCTGCCTTGTAATTTAAACCATTCACTTACTGGTTTTTTTTCTTTTGGTTTATATGTCAATCTGTATTTACCTTCAACAACTTCATATAATGGCCAGATACAGGTTTCCACAGCAAGTCGCGAAATTTCCATAGTTAATTCTGGTTCATGAGGCCAGCCAAGACGACAGGGGGATAAAACTTCTATATACTTAAATCCGTTGATTTTTACTGCTTTTTCAACTTTATTTACAAGGTCATTCCACCTTCCAGGAATAGATGTTGCAACATAAGGAATACCGTGAGCAACCATTATATCAACAAGGTTTTTCTGCCATTGTATTTTCCCTGGAATGACTTTTCCAACAGGAGAAGTAGTTGTATGAGCAAATTTAGGAGTTGCACCAGATCTCTGTATCCCTGTATTCATATATGCCTGATTATTATAACAGACATATAAAACATTATGTCCTCTTTCAGCAGCACCACTTAATGCCTGAAATCCAATATCATGTGTTCCTCCATCTCCACCAAAACCAACAAAGACAATTTCTTTATCAATTTTACCTTCTCTTTTAAAAACATTATAAGCCGCCTCTATCCCACTTATTGTTGCTGCTGAATTTTCAAAAGCAGAATGAATCCATGGAATCTTCCAGGAAGAATAAGGGAAAATAGTAGAAGCAACTTCAACACAACCTGTTGCACAAGAAGCAATTACAGGTTTATCAATAGCAAGTAAAACAAGACGCATAACAATTCCTGCTCCACAACCAGCACAAAGTCGATGACCAGAAACAAATCTACTTTCTCTCTTTGCGAGTTCTCTTATACTTGGCATATTTCCCTCCTATCTTAAATTTACTCCCTTACACCAATGTATTTTAATGTAAACTCCTTTTTCCCTTTTTCTAAAATATTTAATAAATCATCAAAAATAATGTTAATGTCCTCAACTCTTACATCCCTTCCACCAAGTCCATATACAAAATTAGTTAAAATCGGTCTTTCATCAAGTTCATAAAGAGATGCAGAAATTTCAGAATATAAAGGTCCACAAAAGGCATTCATTCCTTCTACTCTCTCCATAATTCCAACAACTTTTAAATTTTTTAGTGATCTCCTTATTTCTTCAACAGGCAATGGTCTTAAAACTCTTATTTTTAATAGGCCTGCCTTTATTCCTTTTTTTCTTAAATTATCAACTACTTCCTTCCCTGTTCCCGCTGTTGAACCAATAACTACAATACCAATATCTGCATCTTCAAGTTTATAATTTTCAACAAATCCATAATATCTTCCAAACCTTTCCTTAAATTCTTTCCCTATCTCAGGTATAACTTTTAAAGCATTTTTCATTCCCTCTGCTTGTTGTCTTTTATGTTCAAAATAATAATCTGGAAGGTCAAGAGCTCCTATCGTTATAGGTTTATTTTCAACTGCTGCTTTTATTAAATTTTCTCTTTCTGGTGGCTCACCAACAAAATCTCTTACCTCTTCATCAGTTAACATTTCCATTGTTTCAAGACAGTGGCTTAAAATAAATCCATCAGTCATAATCATACAGGGCAATCTTACCTCTGGATGTTCTGCAATTCTTACTCCTTGAATTAAGTTATCATATGTTTCTTGAACATTTTCAGAATATATCTGTATCCAACCACTATCCCTTGCTCCAAAAGTATCTGAATGGTCACAATGAATATTTATTGGAGAAGAAAGAGTTCTATTGACAACCGCCATAATTATAGGTAAACGAAGCCCTGAAGCAATATAAAGCATTTCCCACATTAAAGCAAGCCCCTGAGAAGAAGTTCCTGTCATTGCTCTTGCTCCAGCAGCACTTGCTCCAATACATGCACTCATAGCAGAATGTTCGCTCTCAACCTGAACGAATTCTGTCTTAACAAGTCCATCTGCAACAAACTGAGAAAAAATCTGAACTATTTCAGTTGCAGGAGTTATTGGATATGCAGCAACAACATCAGGATTTATCTGTCGCATCCCTTCAGCAAATGCTTCATTGGCTGTTTTGGCTACTTTTATTCCCATCTTTATCTCCCCTTTTTATTTTTTCTTCAATAGTTTTAAGTTTTGATTTTAAATCGTTTAAATTATTTATTATGTTATCTATATCTTTTTGTGATTTTTCAACTTCTTCAAGCATATTTCTATAAGTTTTTATTTCAATTTCTCTCTCCTCTAATTTTTTATTCAATTTTTCTTTCTCATTTTTAAAAATTAAATATTCAATCCCGGAAAAAACCCAACCAGATAAAAAGAGAATAACTAAATAATAAATTTTCTTTTTCATTTTTCTACCTCTTCTTTCATTTCAATTGCTTTTTTTGGACATTCATAAGCACATATTCCGCAACCTTTACAATAATCGTAATTGAAATTAGACCATTTACCTTTTTCAGGATCAACAATTATTGCATCGTCAGGACAACTTATCCAGCATATAAAACAATTAATACATTTTTCAGGAATGTGAACAGGCCTTTTAATTCTCCAGTTACCTGTTTTAAATTTTAAAGAACTGCCTCCTTCAAGAATATCTCCAACAGACAATTCTTTCCAATTTAACTTTTTTTCCATTTCAATCTCCTTTCACTTCATTATATGCTCTTTCTATTGCTTTAAGATTACCTTCAATTACTTCAGGTTTATTCCTAAATTTTACTTCTAATTTTTTCTTTGTATCTTTTAATAATTCTTCAAGGCCAAGTATTCCTGTTACCTTAACAAGAGCACCCATCATTGGTGTATTCGGTATATTTCTTCCAATTGTTTCAATTGCAATCCTTGAAGCATCAACAGTATAAATCTTTCCATTAAAATTTATTTTTTCTCTTATTTTGTCTGGAGATAGTGGAGAATTAACAAGTAAAACTCCTTCTTTCTCATCAAGACCTTCACAAATATTAACCTGTTCTATCAATGAAAAATCAAGGACTACAACAACATCTGGATTTTCAATACCAAAATGAATTCTTATCGGTTTTGAACTTATTCTATTGAAAGAAGTAACAGGTGCTCCCATTCTTTCAGGTCCATATTCAGGGAATGCTTGAATATATTTACCTGTGGAAATACAGGCATCTCCAAATAAAAGCGCTGCTGTTTTTGCTCCCTGGCCTCCTCTTCCATGCCATCTTATTTCAAAAATTTCTTTCATTTTTAACTCCTTTGTAAACTAAAAAAACTGTTTTAATTGTCAAAATCTCAAGAAAAGAAATAAAAAGCAGTAAAATAAACATTAAGAGATATATTTTATCACTTTTTTGAAAAGATGTAAAGAGAAAAATCCAAAAAACAAAAAATGGGAAAAACAAATTTATAAGATGGGGAAGATTTTCTCTTATAAATTTATAACTCTTCTTAAGAGATTCAAAAACAGTATCATTTTCTACAAGTATTATAAAAGGAGTATAAATTGTTAGAAAAATGTAAAAAAATGGGATTGCTGCCCATATAATTATAATAAAAAAAAGTAAAAAAGAAATATTAGATAAAATTTTAATTGAAGAAACTGTACTTAAAGTAATTGAATAGATAAGTCCTACAACTAAACTAACAAAAAGATTGTAAAGCAAGATAGAAGGGAAAAAATATAATCCCTCTTTGAATATATCTAAGATATTAAAAGTTTCATCATAGACGGATTTTTTTATCCCTGTATATATTGAAATTGTATAGTAAACTTCAAAAATAAAGATGAAAAAATAGTAAGATTTGAATTTATCAAAAAATAAACTTCTCAAAAAAACATAAAGAAAAGTGAGCAAAAAAAGAAAAATCTCTTTCTTTTTTATTTTTATTGCTTGTTTATATATTTCCATTTCCTGTATATTACATTTTTAAAAAAATTGGGTCAAATTTACAATATGATATAATATATGGAAAAAAGGAGGAAAATTATGTACAGAATAGGGAAAGAAGAAGTAAAAGCAGTTGAAAAGGTAATAAAAAGTAAAGAATTGTTCAGAGTTAAAAAATATCAAGGAGAATGTGATAAATTTGAAAAAGAATGGGCTAAAAAGATAGGTGTAAAATATGCCTTATTGATGAGTGGGGGAGGAACTTCTA